>NZ_QHHZ01000020.1:0-232807 GCF_003947315.1 Nonomuraea sp. WAC 01424 | reverse complement strand
TGTTGTCGGTGGTGCGGGTGTCCTCCTACGAGGAGGGTCTGCGGGTGATCAACGAGGGTGTGTACGGCAACGGCACGGCCATCTTCACCAACGACGGGGGCGCCGCGCGGCGTTTCCAGCACGAGGTTGAGGTCGGGATGGTCGGGATCAACGTGCCGATCCCGGTGCCGATGGCGTTCTACAGCTTCGGGGGGTGGAAGTCGTCGTTGTTCGGCGACACGCATGTGCACGGCAGTGAGGGTGTGCATTTCTACACGCGGGGGAAGGTGGTGACCTCGCGCTGGCTGGATCCCTCGCACGGCGGGGTGAACCTCGGCTTCCCCACGAACGGATAGCCCCACCCGCCGTCGAGCAGGTCCGTGAGGTGGGCGTTGCATGAGGGCGGGGTGATCGGGTAGGCCTGGCGGCATGTCACTTTCGCACTGTGCGGGCTGGTTGCTGGCGGGACGCTACCGGCTGCTGTCCGAGCTGGGCCAGGGTGGCATGGGCCGGGTCTGGAGGGCGCACGACGAGCTGCTCGACCGGCCGGTCGCGGTCAAGGAGGTCACCCTCGGGCACGCGATGGGCGACGAGCGGGAGCGGCTGCTCGGGCGTACGATGCGGGAGGCCCGGCTGGCCGCCCGGCTGACCCACCCGCACATCGCCGCCGTCTACGACGTGGTGGTGGCCGACGAGCGGCCGTGGATCGTGTTGCAACTCGTGCCCTCGCGCAGCCTCGCCGACGTGATCGCCGAACGCGGGCCGCTGTCCGCGCCCGAGACCGCGCGCATCGGGTTGCAGGTCCTTGAGGCGCTGAGCGCGGCGCACGCCGACGGCATCGTGCACCGCGACGTCAAACCCGGGAACATCCTGCTGAACGGTGACCGCCACGCCCTGGTCACCGACTTCGGCCTGGCCACCACCCTGGACGACCAGGCCCACCTCACCCAGTCGGGCATGGTGGTCGGCACACCGGCGTACATCGCCCCCGAACGCCTGCGCGGCGGCCCGGCCAGCCCGCAGGCCGACCTGTGGTCGCTCGGCGCGGCCCTGTACGCGGCCGTCGAAGGCCACTCGCCCTTCCCGCACAGCGGCCATCTGGCGGCCCTGACCGCGGTGCTGACCTCCCGGCCGGCCCCCTTCCACCGGGCCGGGCCGCTCGCGCCGGTCATCGCCGGGCTGTTGGAGAAGGACCCCGCGCGCCGGATCGACGGCGACGAAGCCCGGCGGCGCCTGACCCGGGTGGCCGCCCTGTACGACGAGAAGCCCTGCGACACCGCCGCCGTCCCCGTGGCCGCCGCCCTTCCCCGGACCGGCGATCTCTTCCCGCCGACCCTCAGCCCCGATCCGGAACACCCCGGCCGACGGCCCCTCGGACAGGCCCAGGAGGACCGGACGCCTCACGACCAGGGGGCACGGGGGCCGGGGCGTGCGAGTGAGGGGCGGGCGCGGGAGGGGCGTTCCGGGGGCAGGACCGTCGAGTGGGGCCGGGCGATGCGCGGCGGCGTTCACGGGCTGGCCCGGGGGCTTCGTGAGCATCGGCAGTTGTTGCCGTTCTCGGTGTCGATCCCGCAGCCCATCAGGCCGCAGCGGTGGCGGCAGGTCACCGCCCTGGCCGCGCTGATCACCAGCGTGCTCGTCACCACCTCCTGGACCGGCGACGACGCCCCCGCCCCCCGTACGCCCGCCTATGCCGACCCCGCGCCCGACCAGGTCGCCGAGCACGAGGGCGACCTGCACCCCGTCGCCGTGTCGCGCGACCGTACCCCTGACCGGGCCTCCGGAAGCGCCGACGAGAATGCCCGCGAGAGTGCCCGCCGCCTGCCTGTCCAGCCCTCCGCCCGGCCCCGCGCCGTGGTCGGCGCCGAGGTGGGCAAGGGCAGGAAGGTCGGCCTCAAGGGGGCCGACACCAAGCACGGCAAGGGCCTCGGCCGCGGCAAGGGCAACGGCCAGACCAAGCACAACTAGCGCCCAGCCCCTACCTCCGGCCACCGCGCTCGGCAACCCGCGCTTGGCCCCCACCCCCGGCGTCGGCGCTCCGGGGGGTGATCAAGGGAGGGGGAGACGTAGGACGAAGCGGGCGCCCTTGGGGGAGTCCTCGATGGTGAGCGTGCCGTCGTGCGCGGTCGCGATCTCGCGGGCGATCGACAACCCGAGGCCGGTGCCGCCGGCGTCGCGGTTGCGGGAGTCGTCGAGGCGGGTGAAGCGCTGGAAGACGACCTCGCGCTGGTCCGGCTCGATGCCCCCGCCGTCGTCCAGCACCTCCAGTACGGCCTGCCCGTCCTCCTCCCGGACCGTCACGACCACCCGCGTCTCGGCGTGCCGCTCGGCGTTGTCCAGCAGGTTCGTCAGCAGGCGGGTGAGCTGCAGCCGGTCGCCCATGACGACCACGCCCTCCTGCGGGTCGGTGACCACGCGCTTGGTACGGGCCCTGGTGGTCTCGGCGACGACCACGCCGTCCAGGTCCACCCGCTCGTGGTCGCTCGGGGCGCCGGCGTCCAGCCTGGTCAGGGCGAGCAGGTCGGTGACGATGGCCTGCAACCGGTCGAGGCTGGCCAGCACGTGGGTGCTGGTCTCGGCCCAGTCGGTCTCCTCAGGGTGCAGCATCGCCTCCTCGACCTGCGCGCGCATGGCGGTGATCGGGCTGCGCAGGTCGTGCGACGCGTCGCCGGCGAATCTTCGTTGCTGCTCCATCGCGGCCTCCTGGCGGGCCCGCGCGGTCTCCAGCCGTTCCAGGGTCCGGTTGGCGGTCTCGGCCAGGGCCCTGATCTCGTCGTCGGTGTCCGGTACGGGCACGCGCAGCCCTCCGCCGTCGGCGGTGATCTCGGCGAGCCTCCTGGTGATGCTGCTGACCGGCGCGAGCGTCCTGGCCACGACCCGCGACACCCCGAACCACGTCAGCGCGACCAGCAGCGCCGACACCCCGGCCTGGAACAACATCACCTGCGGGCTGACGAACCAGGGAACCGCCGGGTCGAAGGCGTAGATGATCCAGGTGCCCTCCGGCTGGAACGCGCGCAGAGCGACCACGAGCTCGCACCGGCCGGGGAAGGCGGGCAGGTCGCAGCTCTTGCTGACGTAGTTGGCCTGGTCCTGCTGCGGCAGGCGGTCCGTCTGGCGGGGCGCGGCGGTCAGGTTCGGCGTCCAGGAGACGGCCCGCCCGAGGGGGTCGACCACCTGGATGCCGTCGAGCCCGCCGTCCTCCAGTACGCGGGGAAGCTGGTTGCGCTTGACCATGAGGAGCACGCGCAGGGCCTTCCCGGACACCTCGCCGGCGCGCACGTCGGTGATGTCGTCGTGGATGCCGAACAACACGAAGCCGCTGACGACGATGTTCAGCAGCAACATGGTGATGCCGGCGAGCAGTGCCAGCCGCGTGCGCAGCGATCGGCGCAACCGTGTTCTCACCCGTCTCCCCCCGGAATCAGAAGAACACGGTTGGGGCACCAGGCCCTAACTTAGGGAGATTCCTCGATAAATACGGTTACGCCGGGACGAGTCGCCCTGCTACTTCTCCACCGCCTTCAGCACGGCGTCCGCGATCGACCGCGGGTCGACCCCGAAGTGCCCGCGTACGGCCTCCCGCGTGTCGGAGAGCCCGAACCCGTCGGTGCCGAGAGAGGTCCACGGCCGGTCGATCCACGGGCTGATCTGGTCGGGCACCGCCCGCATCCAGTCGCTGACCGCGATCACCGGCCCATCCGTCCCGGCCAGCGCCTGCCGCAGGTACGGCACCCCGTCCGTGGACATGGCCTCGCGCCGCAGCTCGCTCCACGAGGTGACCGACCAGACGTCCACGCCGACCCCGTACTCGTCGGCGAGCAGCCGCTGGGCCTCCAGCGCCCAGTGGATGGCGGTGCCGCTGGCCAGCAGGTGCGCCGCGCCGCCGCCGGCGGAGTAGCGGTAGATGCCCTTGAGGATGCCCTCCTCGACACCCTCGGGCATCGCGGGCTGGGGCAGCGGCTCGTTGTAGAGGGTGAGGTAGTAGAACACGTCCTCGCCTACCTCGCCGTACATGCGCCTGAGCCCGTCGCGGACGATGACGCCGACCTCGTAGGCGAAGGCCGGGTCGTAGGCCAGGCAGGCGGGGTTGGCGGAGGCCAGGAGCTGGGAGTGGCCGTCGGCGTGCTGGAGGCCCTCACCGGTCATCGTGGTGCGGCCGGCCGTCTCGCCGATCAGGAATCCGCGGCCGAGCTGGTCGGCCAGGGCCCACATCTGGTCGCCGGTCCGCTGCCAGCCGAACATCGAGTAGAAGATGTAGAACGGGATCATCGGCTCGCCGTGGGTGGCGTAGCTGCTGGCCGCCGCGGTGAAGGAGGCCATCGACCCGGCCTCGGTGATGCCCTCGATGAGGATCTGCCCGTCCACCGCCTCCTTGTACGACAGCAGCAGCTCCCGGTCGACGGCCTCGTACCGCTGGCCGAGCGGCGAGTAGATCTTCGCCGTCGGGAACAGCGACTCCATGCCGAACGTCCTGGCCTCGTCGGGCACGATCGGCACCCAGCGCCGCCCGGTCTCCGGCTCCTTCATCAGGTCCTTGACCAGCCGGACGAACGCCATCGTGGTGGCCACCGGCTGCGTCGAGCCCTTCGCCAGGGCCGCGAACGGCCGCGCGCCGGCCACGGGCAGCGGCCGGCGGGCGACCGTGCGGCGGGGGATCGGGCCGCCCAGCTCCTCGCGGCGCTCGGCGACGTACCGGGCCTCGGGCGAGCCGGCCCCCGGGTGCGCGTACGGCGGCAGCTCCCCGGCCAGCGCCGAGTCGGGCACGGGCAGCCCGAGCCGGTCGCGCATGACGCGGAACTCGTCGAGGGTGAGCTTCTTCATCTGGTGGTTGGCGTTGCGCGCCTCGATGCCCGCCCCGAGCGTCCAGCCCTTGACCGTCTGGACGAGGACCACGGTGGGCCCGCCCCGATGCCGGAGCGCCCGCTGGTAGGCGGCGTAGACCTTGCGCGGCTCGTGCCCGGCCCGCGAGCCGCCGACGACGCGCCGCAGGTCCTCGTCGGAGTACGGCACGTCGAGCCCCTGGAACAGGTGCTCCCTGATGTAGGCCCCGCTGGATGCGGCGAACGTCTGGAACTGGCCGTCGGGCACCTCGCCGAGCCTGGCCACCAGCTCGTCGGAGCCGAGCAGCGGGTCCCACTCCGCGCCCCAGAGCGCCTTGACGACGTTCCAGCCCGCGCCCCGGAAGACGCTCTCCAGCTCCTGGACGATGCGGGTGTTGCCGCGTACCGGGCCGTCGAGGCGCTGCAGGTTACAGTTGATCACGAAGGTGAGGTTGTCCAGCCCCTCCCTGGCGGCCAGCGTCAGCGCCGCCGTCGACTCCGGCTCGTCCATCTCGCCGTCGCCGAGGAAGGCCCAGACATGGCTGTGCGAGGTGTCCTTGATGCCGCGGTTGTGCAGGTAGCGGTTGAAGCGCGCCTGGTAGACCGCGTTGAGCGGGCCGATGCCCATCGACACGGTCGGGAACTGCCAGAAGCCGGACATCGCCCTGGGGTGCGGGTAGGACGGCAGGCCGCCCAGGGTCTCGCGCCGGAACAGGTCGAGCTGCTCCTCGCTCAGGCGCCCTTCGAGGAACGCCCGCGCGTAGATGCCGGGGGAGGCGTGCCCCTGGAAGAAGACCTGGTCGTCGGCACCGTGGAAGAAGTGGTTGAAACCGACCTCGTACAGCCAGGCGGCGGAGGCGTAGGTGGCCAGGTGGCCGCCGAGGTTCAGCTTGCTGCCCCGGCTGACCATGACGGCGGCGTTCCACCGGTCGTAGGCCGCGATGCGTTCTTCGAGCTCCAGGTCGCCCGGGTAGGCGGGCTCCTCGGCGGTGGGGACCGTGTTGAGATAGCGCGTGCTCGTGGCGAGCCGTCTCAGCAGGTATTCGACCCGATCGGGACCGGCCGCCCGGCGGACGGCCTCAAGCGATTCGAGCCATTCGGCGGTCTCCTGAGGATCCAGATCTTTCTCCATGTTTCCATTAAACACCATATGATCGATCATCCGATGAAAGGATTATCTGTGGAGCCCGTGGTCCGGTCGCCGTTGCGCGAAGAGATCAGGAAAGTGCTGCTCGACGGCCTGATCAGCGGCCGCTGGGAGCCCGGCGAGCGCATCGTCGAACGCCGCCTGGCCGCCGAGCTCCAGGTGAGCCAGGCCCCCGTACGCGAGGCGCTGCGCGAGCTGGAAACCCTCAGGCTGGTCGAGTCCGCGCCCAACAAGGGCGCCCGCGTACGCGGCTTCACCCCCGACGACCTGCGCGAGGTCTACCAGGTACGCGCCGGTCTCGAGGAGACCGCCACCCGTCTCGGCCGTCCCTCCGCGGCGGCGCTGCGCGCCCACGTGGCCCGCCTGCACGCGGCCGCCGCCGCCGGGTCGCTGGAGGACCAGGTGCGCCACGGTGTCGCCTTCCACCGCGAGATCGTGGCGGCCTCCGGCAACGCGCTGCTGGTGTCGGTGTGGGAGTCGCTCGGCGTCGAGGTGTGGACGCACGTGTCGATCCGGCTGTTCAGGATGCGGCCCCACGAGAACGCGGCCGACCACGAACCCCTGGTCGAGGCGTTCGACCGGGACGACCCGGGCGTCGGCCGCCTGCTGCACGATCACGTCCTCGCCTACGCCCCCTGAGGGCGTGACGGCCTGGCGAGGAGCATTGCCTCCAAGGCCGATATGACGGTCATCGCGAGAAGGAAACCGATATCTCGGCAGGTGGGTTTGGTCGAGAAGCGCAGCGGAAACCATGAGTAGCGGTTCAGTAGCTGTCCGTGATTGGAGTTCTCATGCGTCGTCCCGTCCTTACTCTCCTCGCCGCGGCCGCTGCCGCCGCGCTGGTCGTGGTGCCGGGCGCCGCCGCCCAGGCCGCCGACCAGGAGTTCATCACCGTCGCCCAGTGTGTCCACACGGGTGGAGAGGCCATCCCCGACTGGCTGAGCCCGACCGCGCGCTCCTGCCTCGGCGGCCGCTACGACGGTTACCCGGTCTGGCCCCGCTAGACGGCCGCGCGGGCCCGTCCCCGGGAAGGGGACGGGCCCGCGCGCGTACGGTCCTCAGGCCCGCTGCGCGGCCGACTCGGCCCGCGGGGCGCGCAGGCCGGCGGCGGCGACGGCGACCAGGGCGCAGATGCCCACCATCGTCAGCCACACCCCCTGGTACGCCCCGACCACCCCGAGCCGGTCGCCCGACAACACCAGCACCAGCGCCGAGACGCCGATGACCGCCCCGCAGGCCCGGGAGGTGACCGACAGGGCGGTGCCGGTGGCCAGCCGCGCGGGCGGGATCTCGGCCACGGCCGCCCCGCTCAGCGACGTGATCAGCACCGCCACCCCGACCCCCGCCAGCACCACCGCGGGCAGCACCACCGTCAGGTACGCCCGCCCCCCACCCGCCGCGAACGCCAGGTACGACGTGGCGAAGGCCAGCAACGCCACCCCGCACAACGCCAGGGCACGATGACCGGTCCTGGCGGCCAGCCGTCCGGCGAGCGGCGCGGCCAGCACCTGGGCCAGCGCCCCCGGCGTGACGGCGAGCCCCGCCGCGGCCACCGAGTATCCCCAGATCCCGGTCAGGAACAGGATGTTGGCCAGCGGCAGCGCGAACATCACCAGCCCGACCAGGAACATCGCCAGGTTGGCCCGCTGGGTGCCGCGCGCCCGCAGCGCCCCGAGGTCCACGATCGGCGCGGGATGCGTACGCGCCCGCCGTACGAACAGCACGGCCACGACGACGCCGGCGGCCAGCGCCGCGATCGTGCCGGGGCCGACCGGCCCCCAGGCGTCGCTCTGCACGATCGCCAGCGAGGGCAGCCCGATGGCCCCGACCAGCAGGAACAGCCCGGCGATGTCCGGCAGCCTGGACGCCGCCGCCTCCGGCTCCCGCCGGGGCACGACCCGCCAGGCGCCCGCCAGCACGGCCAGCCCCACCGGCAGGTGCAGGAAGAACACCGTCCGCCAGTCCCATACGCCGACGAGCATGCCGCCCAGCGACGGCCCCGACGCCGTCGCCACCGACTGCGCCGCGCTCCACAACCCGATCGCCGTGCCCCGGCGCTCCGGCGGGTAGTACGGCAGGATCAGCGCGAGCGTCAGCGGCGTGATCACCCCGCCGCCCACGCCCTGCACGACCCGGGCCGCGATCAGCGTCCCCGCCGACGGCGCGACCGCGCACAGGGCGGCGCCGACCACGAACACCGCCAGCCCGGTCAGGAACACCCGCCGCGCGCCGAACCGGTCGGCCAGCCCGCCCGCCGGCGGCAGCGCCGCGGTGAACACGATCGCGTAGCCGTTGAACACCCACGACAGCTCGGGCAGGCTGCTGCCCGGGAAGCTGCGCAGGATGTCGGGGAAGGCGATGTTCGCCAGTTGCACGTCGATCGCCCCGAGGAAGGCGCTCCCGCACAGGACGGCCAGCGGGAGCGCCCGTGAACCGGCCACCTCAGCCCGACGCCGCGCCGAACCGCTCCCGCAGCTCGACCTTGCGGATCTTGCCGGTGACGGTCCGCGGCATCTCCTCGACCAGCTCCAGGCGCTCGGGCCAGAACCAGTCGTTCACGCCGGCGTCCTTGAGGTAGGTCCGCAGGTCCTCCAGCGTGGGGGGCTCGCCCGACGGCGTGACGACCGCGCACACCTGCTCGACCAGCGCCGGGTCCGGGATGCCGATGAGGGCGATGTCGCGGATCGCGGGATGGCGGCCGAGCAGCGCCTCGATGTCGCTGACCGGCAGCTTGAGGCACATGTTGGCGATGATGACGTCCTTGGTCCTGCCGGAGATGCGCACGCCGCCGTAGCCGTCGTCGCGGGCCAGGTCGCCGGTGTCGAACCAGCCGTCCGGGGTGATGGATTTGGCGTAGATCTCGTCGCGCAGGTAGTAGCCGAGACACTGGGCCGCGCCGCGGACCTGGAGTGCGCCGATCTCGCCGGTCTCGACCGGCTTGTTGTCCTCGTCGACGATGCGCACCTCCATGCCGGAGATGACGGTGCCGTCGCTCTCGCCGGCGCGCTCGGGCGGGTCCTGCGGGCGGGTCATGGTGACGCCGCCGTTCTCGGTCATGCCCCACAGCGCGTACACGCGTACGCCCAGCGTCTCGGTGACCCGCTCCACCAGGTGCGGCGGGACGGGGGCCGAGCCGGAGACGAAGATGCTCAGGGCCGGGAGCTCGCGCGGGCGGGCCGCCTGCTCCTCGCTGATCTCCCGGGCGAACGGCGGCGAGCCGTAGTACATGGTGACGTCGTGGTCGGACATCAGGTCGAGGTAGACGCCGGCGTCCCAGGCGTCGGCCGTGACCGCGGTGCCGCCCAGCGTCAGCGCCGTCAGGTACGCCATCACCAGGCCCACGTAGTGCATCGAGGTCTGGGCGGTCATGATGACCAGGTTGTCGTCCAGCCCGAACGCCTCGCCGTAGCCCCTGATGTCGGCGTACAGGGTGTTCTGGCTGTGCAGCGCGCCCTTGGGCTCGCCGGTCGTGCCCGAGGTGAACAGGATGAGGAACGGGTCGTCCGGGCCCAGCTCGCGGCCCTCGAGGTCGGCCGGGTCGCCCGGCTCCGGGACGAGCAGGTGCTCGTCGAAGTCGAGGGACCCGGGCGGGCCGTCACCGCCGACGACGATCACGTGCTCCAGGCTCGGGATCTCCCGCGCCAGGGTCATCCCGGTCTCGGCGGTGTCCACGTGGCCGATCCGGCTGGTGGTGACGAACAACTTCGCCTCGGTCAGCCGGATCATGAAGTCCAGCTCGCGGTGCCGGTAGATGGGCATCTGGGGGGCGATGCGCGCGCCGATCCGCATGCACGCCAGCGTGAGGGGCAGCGTCTCCCTGCGGTTGGGGAGCTGGATGGCGATGAAGTCGCCCGGCCGCACGCCCAGCCTGACCAGGCCGTGCGCGATGCGGTCGGTCATCCGGTCCAGCTCCGCGTACGTGACCACGTCGGTGACACCGTCGGCGACGCGCCGACTGATGAGTGCTGATTTGTCGGGAAACGCAACTATGTTGCGGCGTAAGTCGTCCAGAAAGGTTTCGCTGCGCCACCAACCATTGCGCCGGTATTCCTGGCTCGGGTCCGACATGGTCACCGCCTTTCGTCGTTCTCGTTCTACTCGATTGCTAGGAAGTGGAAAATGCCTTCTTTTCCCCTGAAGGGGTGACCAGGTAGAACAGACCCGGCAGATGCACCGCGACCCCCTCGTACACCTCCGCGCAGACGGCCACGCCGGGCCGGGCGAACGTGCCGGGCGGCGGCTCGGCCACCCGGATCACCGAGCGGCGCGCGTCCAGCAGCCTGGCCGCCACGGAGATGTCGCCGACCAGGGCGTCCCCCGGGGCCACCCACCGGTTGCGGCTGACCTTCATGCCGTTGCCCTCGGCCAGCTCGGCCAGCAGCCCGCCCCGGCCCACCAGCCGGTGGTAGTAGTCGCGCGGGTTCACGATCATCGCGTGCGGGGTCGCACCCGACTGCTCGACCTCGTCGCAGGCCGACAGGATGCCGTGGACATAGTCCTCGTACGGCAGGCGGGCGATCTCCGGGTGGCCGAGCAACGCCGTGGTCAGGGCCAGGTTCTCGGCCGTGGCCAGGCGTACCAGGAGGCGGTAGTCGAGGAAGGTGGCCAGCGCGTCCGGGTCGGTGGCCAGGCCGTCGGGGAGCTGCACCCACGCCTGGATCGGATGCACCTTGGCCTCCGACATGCCGAACCGGAAGGCCGCCTCGCGGCGCACGTCCGAGTCGCGCACCGTCCGGCGCTCCTCCTCGCCGGGGGGCGACTCGGTCCAGAACCGGGCCCTGTCACCCTCGACCGGGATGACCCTGAGCAGGTTGCGCACGGTCAGCCTGGGCCGGTCCTTGGTCGGCTCGTGCGCCTCGGTGATGGTGTAGTCGAAGGTCACTTCCGCGTGGTCGGGGTCGTCGGCGTAGGCCCGCGCGAACAGCCGGCCCGGTGACTCTGACATGGATGCTCCCTATTCGTACTGGACGAGCCGCTGGTAGAAGGGGAGATGGTGGTCGTAGAAGGCCCGCAGGGCCGCATGGTTGTCGACGGTCGCGGGATAGCTGTTGCGGCGCTCCTCGAACCCGGCGCTGCCGCTCGCGTCCAGGTGCCAGCGGCGGGTGCGCCGCCACTCCGGCCGGTCCCCGGCGGCCCAGGTGAGGGAGCCGGGCAGGAAGGGCAGCCCGGTGTAGGCGCAGAACTCCTCGACGACCGCCGCGGGCTCCCGTACCAGCCGCTCGGTACGGATCACCAGGGGCCGCCGGCCCGTCGCCTCCCGTACCAGCTCGAACAGCCGGAACAGCCGCTCGTAGCCGATCTCCGCGCAGGTCACCGCCGGTTTGATCGCGTAGTGCGAGGCGATGGTCGGCCTCGGGTCGCGCACGATGAACGTGTGGGCGAACCCCGCCAGGTCCTCCGGATGCTTGAACAGGTGCGGGTACTCGTAGTCGAGCACCTCCTTGACGAACACCGGCCGCGCCCGCGCCAGCTCCGCCAGCCGGACCAGCAGGTCCTTCTCCGACCGGGCCGTCACCTGGCCGCCGTCCGGCGACGGCAGCGTCAGCGAGCCCTCCTCGGTCAGCGCCAGGAACGGCTCGTGCAGGACGGCCACGTCGCCCCGCTCGATCATCATGCGCAGGAACGCCGTCGAGGCCGAGCGCGAGTGCGCCCACATGGCGACCAGCGGCTGGCTCACCCCGACCACCACGCGGGCACCCGGTCCCAGCGGTGCCGCCGCAGCTCGCGCAGCAGGTCCGGGTCGAGCGGCCGCCCGTCGGAGACGCCGAGGTTGGCCCGTACGTGCGCGGGCCTGCGCATCCCCGGGATCACCGTGCTGACCGCCGGGTGCTGCAACACGAACCGCAGCGCGACCTCCGGGAGCGAGAGCCCCTCCGGCAGGGCCGCCTTCAGCCGTTCGGCCCGCTCGACGCTCGGCGGCAGGTTCTCCGGCCCGAAGTACGTGCTGCGCCAGTCCTCGGCCGGCCACGTGCTGCCGGCGGTCAGGGTGCCGGTGAGCGTGCCCTCGTCGAACGGGACACGGGCGATGATGCCCACGCCCTCACGCAGCGCCCGGTCGAACAGCTCGTCCTCGGGCGCCTGGTCGAAGATGTTGTAGATGACCTGGATGACGTCGATCAGGCCGGTGTCGAGCGCGGCGAGGCAGTTGGCCGGCTCCCACCGGTTGACGCTGATGCCGACCGCGTCGATCACGCCCTCGCGCTTGAGGTCGGTGATCGCCTCCTGCCACCGCTCGTCGCGGGCCCAGCGGTCCTCCCAGGTGTGGAACTGCATGAGGTCGATGCGCGAGACGCCGAGATTGTCCAGGCTGCGGTGGGTGTACTCGCGGATGTGCTCTGCGGGGTAGGCGTCGTCGAGGGTGTCGTCCGGTCCCGGGGGCCATTCGCGGTTCTTCGGGGGGATCTTGGTGGCGACGTGGAGCCGCCGGCCGGGGTGGCGGCGCAGCAGCGCGCCGAGCAGCTGCTCGCTGACGCCCCGGCCGTAGACCCAGGCGGTGTCGAAGAAGGTGCAGCCCAGTTCGACGGCCTCGTCAAGGCATTGGGGCGCGACATCGTAGTCCCAGCCGGTGAAGCCGCCGGGGCCGCCGCCGATGCCCCACATGCCGTATCCGACCTCGCTGACCTCCCAGCCGAGGTTTCCCATCTTGCGGTAGCGCATTCCTGACCTTTCCTGATCAACCGGCGGGCACCCGCTGCCCGGCCGTGCCCGCCAGCCGGGCGTGGTAGGCGGCGATCGGGCCGTCGAGGGTGCCCTCGCCGAGCCGCCATCGCTGTTCGAGCCTGTGGCACTCGTCCTTGCGGAACAGGGCGGGGTTGTCGGTCAGCAGCCCGCCGAACGCCCGGCGCAGCTCCTCCTCGTCCCCCGCGGCGGGCAGCAGCGAGGCGAGCGTGATCAGCTCGCGGTCGCCGCCCGCCCGGCCGGTCTCCCGGACGAGCCGCGCGAAGTCGCCGCACGGGATCGGCGTGACCGGTACGCCCGCCCGCGCCGGCACGTCGTCGAAGCTGACGCTCTCGGCGCGGAAGACGTGCAGCGTACGGCCCCAGACCTCGGGATCGGACACGGCCGCCGCGACCCGCGAGGCGACGTAGTCGACCGGCGTGTAGTCCGTGCGCGTGGGGACGTCGGGACGCACGCCCAGCCGCAGGAACGCCGAGAGCAGCAGGTGGGTGAAGGCGACCGGGTTGGGGTAGCCGTTGTCGGCGCTCGGCATGACCTCGCCGAGCCGCAGCACGGTCACCAGCGCGCCCCGGCGCCGGGCCTCGGCCAGGTAGCGTTCGGCGATCCACTTGGACCGGCTGTAGCCGCCGCCCGGCGGCGTGGCCAGCGCCGGGTCGCAGTCCTCCGGCACGCGCTCGCCCCTGTGGAGCGCCTCCGCCTGCAGAGCGCCGAGCGTCGAGACGTAGTGCAGCGGCACGGGATGGTGGGCCATCGCCAGCCGCACCAGCTCGATCGTGCCGCGCACGTTGGCCTGGCGGTGGGCGCGGTAGTCGAACAGGAAGTTCACCATGGCGCCGTTGTGCAGCACCAGGTCGCAGGCTCGGGCCAGGTGCTCCCAGGTGGAGCCGTCCAGCCCGAGGCCGGGTAAGGCCAGGTCGCCCGCGTAGCCCTCCAGGCGGTCGGCGAAGCGCGGCTCCCACAACCCCCGCTCGGTGAGCGCGCCGACGACCCGGGCGGTGGCCGCCTCGTCGTCGGCCGCCCGTACCAGGCAGCACACCCGCAGCCCGCCGCGGTCCAGCAGCTCGTGCACCAGACGGCTGCCGACGAACCCGGTGGCCCCGGTGACCAGCACCGTACGCAGCCGTTCCGGCCTGGACGCCTGCCGGATGGGCTCCCCGTCGGGCACCGCGGAGTCGCGCGCCATCAGCACGGACTCCTCCTCGATGGCGTCGTGGTCGCGGCGGCGGCGCTCGATCAGCAGGGTCAGCGCGGCGGCGGTCGGATGGTCGTACAGGTCCTTGACGTCCACCCGTACGCCGGTCTCGGCGGTGATCATGTGGACGACGGACAGGGCCTGGATGGAGTCGCCGCCCGACTCGGCGAAGTGCGTCTCCGCCGTGAGCCCCGGCCAGCCCAGCGCCGAGCGCATCGCCCGGAGCACCTGGTCGGACAGGCAGGCGGTCGGCGCGCTCTCGGCCAGCAGCGCGGAGTCCTCGCTGAGCCTGCCGTCCAGGATCTCCTGGAGCCGCCCGCGGTCCACCTTGCCGTTGTCGTGCAGCGGCATCTCGGCCAGCGGGAAGAAGTAGCGGGGCACGCTGGTCCTGGGCAGGGTACGGCGCAGCTCCGCGGCCAGCGCGTCCGCGGTCAGTCCCCTGCCGGAGGCGAACAGCGCCAGCGCCTTCACGCCCGCCTGCTCGGCCACCAGCACCTCGGCCTGGAGCACGCCGGGGCAGCGCCGCGCCGCCGCGGCGATCTCGCCCAGCTCGATCCGCACGCCGTGGATCTTGACCTGGAAGTCCTTGCGGCCGGAGAAGAACAGGCGGCCCTCGTCGTCCAGGTGGCCGAGGTCGCCGGTGAGGTAGAGGCGCTCGCCGGGGATCTGATCCGGGAACGGGTTGCCGACGAACGCCCTGGCCGTGGCGGCGGGGTCGGCCAGGTAGCCGACCCCCAGGCAGACGCCGCCGATCGCGATCTCGCCGGTCGTGCCGGGCGGCACCGGACGCAGGTCGTCGTCCACCACGACCGCGTAGCAGTTGTCGATCGGGCGGCCCAGCGGGACGGCGTCGCCGTCGGCCGCGGACACCCGGTGGAAGACCATCCCGATGGACGCCTCGGTCGGGCCGTAGCCGTTGGTGATGCCGAGTCCGGGCAGCAGGGCCATCAGGCGGTGCACCGCCCGCGGGCTGACCGCCTCGCTGCCGACGACGAGCCGCCGCAGGGACGACAACCCGCGCAGGGCGGCGGGGTCGGCGGCCACGATGGCGACCAGGGCGTTGAAGACGCTGGAGACGAAGTCGGCGGTGGTGATGCCGTACCGGGCGATCAGGTCGATGGTGTGCCGCAGGTTGAGGAAGTCGCCCTGCACGGGCAGCACGGTGCGCCCGCCCGTGGTCAGCGGCCAGAAGAGCTGCCACAGCGCGGAGTCGGAGGTGTGCCTGCTGTTCTGCAGCACGACGTCGTCGCCGGTCGCGCCGAAGTAGCGGGTCATGAAGCGCAGCCGGTTGGCCAGGCCGCCGTGGCGGTTCATCGCGCACTTGGGGGTGCCGGTCGTGCCGGAGGTGAAGTAGCCGTACGCCAGGTCGTCCGGGCCGACGTCGACCGCCGGGCGGTGAGAGGTCGGGACGATCGCGTCGATCCCGACGGTGACGGCCCGGTGGGCCGCCTCCGGCGGCAGCCGCTCGCCGCCCGCGCACAGGACGGGCCCGTCCGGCAGCACGCCGAGCGTGTCACGTACGCGCTCGACCGGCCAGGACGGGTCGAGCGGCACGAACGCCGCGCCCAGCTTCATCAGCGCCAGGTACGCGACCGGCAGCTCCAGCGAGTTGACCAGCAGGGCCGCGACCACGTCGCCCTTGCCCACGCCGTGCCCGGCCAGTGTCGCCGCCAGGCCGTTGACCAGGTCGTCCAGTTGCCCGTACGTGAGTGTCCTGCCGTCATAGGTGACCGCCGGCCGCTCGGGGCTCCGGTCGGTCTGCTCCTCGATCATCGCCGGGACGCTGCGGAACGGACCGAAGTCGACCGCCCGGCCGGTGAAGCCGCGGGTGTTGCCGGTCATTTCCACCTCTCTGTCAGGAATGTACGAACGGCGACCGGTCCCCTTGCCTCACACGCCCCCGTCGCCTTCCTCATAGGCGTTCCAAGTCGTTCCAGAGCCGGCCCGGCGCGTACGCCGGGTCGGCGGCCCCGCTCACTGCCGCCGCGGCGGCGATCCGGCCGGCGGCGGGGGACGTCTGGACCCCGTGGCCGCCGAGCGCGGCCAGCCAGACGAACCCGGGAGCGCCGGGGTCGGGCCCGATCACCGGCGTCCCGTCGGCCACCACGCTGCGCAGCCCCGCCCAGGCGTGCCGGACGCTGCGGATGGTCAGCGTCGTGGCCTCCTCGACGCGCCGTACGCCGACGGCGACGTCCAGGTCGTCGGGGCGGGCGTCGCAGGGCGGGACGGGCGTCGCGTCGGCGGGGGAGACGAGCAGCCGGCCGGACTCGGGCTTGAAGTAGTAGGTGTCGGCCACGTCGGTGACCATCGGCCAGGACGCGGCGTCCGTACCGGCGGGCGGGTCCACCAGGAACGCGGTCCTGCGCAGCGGACGCAGCCCCACCGGGCCTGCCCCCGCCAGCCCGGCCACCTCGTCGGCCCACGCGCCGGCCGCGTTGACCACGGTCGGCGCGGCGTGCTCGCCCGCGTCGGTGACCGCCCGCCAGACGCCGCCGGTCCGTGACAGCGCGCGCACCCGCGCCGAGGTGACCACCTGGCCGCCCCGGGCCCGGATGCCGCGCAGGAAGCCCTGGTGGAGGGCGTCCACGTCGATGTCCATGGCGCCCGGTTTCAGCATCGCCCGGCCGATCCGGTCCGGGCGCAGGACCGGGCAGTGTGTCAGGGCCTCGGCGGCGTCGATCTCCACGGCCGGCGCCGGGGCCCGCCGCCCTTCGGCCAGCACCTCGTCGAACAGCCCCTCCCCGCCGGGCGGGCACAGCGCCAGCACCCCGCCCGGGGTCAGCAGCGGGGTGGAGGCGAAGCCCGGCGGGGGCGCGGCGAGGAAGGCCCTGCTCGCGGTCGTGAGAGCCCGGACGGGAGGGTTGCCGAAGTACTCCGAGAACAGGGCCGCCGACCGTCCGGTCGAGTGGTGGCCGGGGACCCGCTCGGCTTCGAGCAGGGTCACGGTGCCGGACTCGGCGAGGAAGAAGCCCGCGCAGGCGCCCGCGACACCGCCCCCGACAATGAGAAAATCTCTCACGTCCGTAAACTGATCACATTTCCCACTGTTTCGGCAAACAGTTTGTACGTCCTGACATAAATGACTTGCCCGAAATGCCCGGTAAGTCAGGACGTAAATGCTTTAATTCAAGCATTTATATAAATGATCTTGTGATTCCGGGCCTGTCACGGCCTCGGCGGCGGTGGGCGGGCGTCGCGGCGAGGTCAACCCCTATGTCAGAGGCGGCGCAGGCGTGCGCTCCGAGTGTCAGATGCGGTCGCTGAGCGCGCGCAGCAGGCGGGCGAAACCCAGCGTCGCCAGGCGGGGCGGGGCGGTGCCGTTCAGCCGCATCAGGGGCTCGCTCTGCATCGGCGATCTCGGGCCCGACACCGCGATCATGTTCGAGGCGACCGTCGAGGCCAGCGCCGCCCGCCGCCGGCGCCTGGCCGAGTACGCGTCCAGGCCCTGCCAGATCGCCGCGCCCGTCGTCGCCGCCGGGCCGTCGCCCAGCACGAGGGCGCGCACCCGCGAGCGGACGCCGTCCGCCCCGATCAGGAAGTCCGCCTCGTACTCCGTGCCCGCCCGGGTCCGTACGCGGACGCCGTCGCGGTCGGCCTCCAGGTCCTCCACCTGCGCGCCGAACCGTACGGCGCCCTCCGGGAGGCCGCCGGCCAGGAGGCTGATCAGCGAGCCGCGCGGGATCACCCGGGGCGCCGAGCCGAAGCGGGCGGTCAGGAGTTCCAGGTCGATCTCCGCCACCCGGCGGCCACGGGCCGTACGCAGGGATAGAGGTAGATGGCGGGTGTGAAGCGGCCGATCGGTGGTAGCCGAGCGTCGGGGAACGACGACTTTGGGGGGATCATGACCGAGCGGCTGACCGACGAGGAGATCGACACCGCCCTGGCCGCGCTGGAGGGCTGGCGCCGGGACGGCCACGTCCTGCTCAAGGACGTGCCGATCACGCCCGACAACTACGGCTGGCTGAGCGAGGCGGTGCACAACGAGGGCGCCTCGCTGGGTCACCAGGCCGGGATCGAGCGTACGGGGGAGGGCATCCGGTTCCGGCTCTCGACGCCGAGCGCGGGCGGGGTCACCGCGCGCGACGTCGAGCTCGCCGCCCACATCGACCAGGTCCTCGACGGCGGCGCCCTCGACCGCGGCTGACCCGCGCCCCCGGCACCCTGCGCCTCTCCGGACAAATGCCTCCTCGCGGGCGGGTTCGGTATGCATGATGCACAGGTTGTGCAGGTGCCACATCCTGTGTAGGGTGCATTCGGACAATAGGGGGATTAATGGTGCATTCCGCGCCCAGTGCACGTTCCGGTGGCGGGATCGTGAGCGTGCTCGCGGTGGCCGGCATCGTCGGCTCGCTCATGCAGACGCTGGTGGTGCCGCTGATCGGCGAGCTGCCGCGGATGTTGCACGCCAGCGCCGCCGACACGTCGTGGGTGATCACCGTGACGCTCCTGGTCGGCGCGGTCGCCACCCCCGTGGTCGGCAAGCTCGGCGACCTCTACGGCAAGCGCACCATGATGCTCGTCTGCGCCCTGCCGCTCATCGCCGGGTCCGTGGTGTGCGCGCTGTCCGGCTCCCTGATCCCGATGATCGCCGGACGCGGCCTCCAGGGCCTGGGCGTCGGCATGATCCCGCTCGGCGTCAGCGCGCTGCGCGACCTGCTGCCGCCCCAGCGCGTCGGCCCGGCCATCGCGCTGATGAGCTCGTCCATGGGGATCGGCGGCGCGCTCGGGTTGCCGATCTCGGCCGCGGTCGCCGAGTACGCCGACTGGCGGGTGCTGTTCTGGGGCTCGGCCGCGCTGAGCGTGCTGGTCGCGGTGCTGATCTGGCTGCTGGTCCCGGCCACGCCCGCCAACGCCGGGGGCCGCCTCGACCTCGTCGGCGCGATCGGCCTGGGCGCGGCGCTGGTCTGCCTGCTGCTGGGCGTGTCGAAGGGCGCCGACTGGGGCTGGTCGAGCGGCACCACGCTCGGGCTGCTCGGCGGCGCGGTGGTGCTCGCCCTGCTGTGGGCGCTGTGGGAGCTGCGCGTCCGCCACCCCCTGGTGGACCTGCGCACCACTGCCCGCCCGCAGGTGCTGCTCACCAACGTGGCCTCGATCCTCGTCGGCTTCGCCATGTACGCCCAGTCGCTGGTCCTCATGCAGATCCTCCAGCTCCCCGTGGCGCTCGGCTACGGCCTGGGCCAGTCGATGCTGGCCGCGGGACTCTGGATGGCGCCGTCCGGGCTGATGATGATGGCCGTCTCCTCGCTCGGCGCCCGCCTGTCGGCCGCCCGCGGACCCAAGACCAGCCTGTTCGTCGGCGCGCTGGTCATCGCGGCCGGCTACGGCGCCGCGCTCGGCTTGATGGACTGGAGCTGGGGCCTGATGATCGCGGGCTGCGTCGGCAGCGCCGGGGTCGGCCTGGCGTACGGGGCCATGCCCGCCCTGATCATGGGTGCGGTCCCGAGGACCGAGACCGCCTCCGCCAACAGCTTCAACACCCTGATGCGCTCCATCGGCACCTCGGTCTGCGCCGCGGTGATCGGCGTCGTCCTGGCCCAGCTCACCGTGACGGTCGGCGGCCACACGCTGCCGTCGGAGACGGGCTTCCGCACCGCCCTGCTGATCGGCTGCGGCGTCGCGCTGGCCGCCGCGCTGGTCACCCTGACGCTGCCCAAGCCCCGTCCCGCCACCGCCCCGTCCCCGACCCCCGCCCAAACCCCGGCCCAACCCCTCACTGAGACTCCCGCCCCCGCCCCGGTCACGGTCGCCCGCTCGGACGAGGCCGCCCGGCCGCCGCTCCAGGCGCTCGTCCAGGCGGACGCCCTCGGCCCCTGGGAGGACGCGTTCCGCTCCCATGAACCCGAGGGTCACCACCACCCGACCCCGGCCGAGGCCGGCGTGCTCTCCCTGGAGGAGCGGGCCGAACTGCTCTGGCTGCGCCGCGAGAACGCCGAGCTGCGCCGCGAACTGGACGTGCTCATGCGAGGCGCCGGCGTGTGGCTCAAGAACCTGGCCGACGACAGAACGCCCTGACCAGCCGAAACGCATTCCCGACAAATAATGATTTGAACGAGCGAGTGCTCACTCATTACGCTCGTCCGCATGACAAGAAGGCGACGGGTGCCCGCCATGGCACCCGAAGACCGCCGTGCCGCCCTCATCGCGGCCACCATCCCCCTCCTCCGAGCGCACGGCACCGCCATCAGCACCCGCCAGATCGCCGAGGCCGCGGGCGTGGCCGAGGGCACGATCTTCGGCGTCTTCCCCGACAAGGCCACGCTGCTGCGCGCCGCCCTGATGAGCGCGTTCGACCCGGAACCGGCCGAGAAGGCGCTGGCCGCCATCGGCGGCACCACGTCCGAGCTGCGCGCCCGGCTGCGTGAGGCGGTGGGGCTGCTGCGGTCCGGCATGACCGCCAACGCCAACCTGTTCACCGCGCCCCGCGAGCTGATGACCGACGACGTCGAGTTCCGCGAGCGCATGATGGACAGCCGCGGCCGCATCACCGCCGCGCTCGCCGCCCTCGTCGAGCCCGACCGCGACCACCTGCGCCGCTCGCCCATGGCCGCGGCGCAACTGCTGCTCATGCTCGTCTCGGTGAGCGTCCACCGCGGTTTCGGCCTGTCCGACGACTTCGGCGACATGGACGACGAGGAGATCGTCTCCGTCCTGCTCGATGGGCTGCTGGTGCCGTCCTCCCTCACCCCCTCCACAGAAAGCGTCCGTTGATGCTGCTCCGTCTTCTGCGGGTCCAGCTCAGGCCGTACGGGAAGGAGATCACGCTCGTGGTCCTCTTCCAGTTCGTGCAGACACTGGCCACGCTCTATCTCCCCACACTGAACGCCGACATCATCGACGGAGGCGTGGTCACCGGCGACACCGGTTACATCATGCGCGTCGGGCTGGTGATGCTCGGCGTGACCCTCGTCCAGATCGTCTGCTCGATCGTGGCCGTCTACTACGGCGCCAGGACCTCGATGGCTCTCGGCCGCGACCTGCGGGCCGCGATCTTCCACCGGGTGCAGGGCTTCTCCGCCCAGGAGGTCAACCGGTTCGGGGCGCCGTCCCTGATCACCCGGACCACCAACGACGTGCAGCAGGTGCAGCTGCTCGTGCTGATGACGTTCACGATGATGGTGGCCGCGCCGATCATGTGCGTCGGCGGCATCGTGCTGGCGCTGCGCCAGGACACGGCGCTGTCGTCGCTGCTGCTCGTCGTGCTGCCGGTGATGATCGTCATCGTCGGCCTGATCGTCTGGCGCATGCGCCCGCTGTTCCGCACCATGCAGGAGCGCATCGACCGGATCAACCAGGTGCTGCGCGAGCAGATCACCGGCATCCGGGTCATCAGGGCGTTCGTCCGCGACCGGCACGAGCGCGAGCGCTTCGGCGAGGTCAACGACCGGCTCACCGACGTGTCGCTGCGGGTCGGGCGGCTGATGGCGCTGATGTTCCCGTCGGTCATGCTGGTGGTGAACGTCTCCAGCGTCGCCGTCGTCTGGTTCGGCGGCCACCGCATCGTCGACGGCGCCATGCAGGTCGGCGCGCTGACGGCGGTCATCTCCTACCTCATGCAGATCCTGATGTCGGTGATGATGGCCATGTTCATGTTCATGATGATCCCGCGCGCCGAGGTCTGCGCCGAGCGCATCGAGGACGTGCTCGGCACCGACCCGTCCGTCCGCCCGCCGGCGGAGCCCGTCACCCCCGACGGTCACCGGGGCGAGCTGGAGCTGCGGTCGGTCGGCTTCCGCTACCCGGGGGCCGAGGACCCGGTGTTGTCCGGCGTGAGCTTCGCCGCGCGGCCCGGACGTACCACGGCGATCATCGGCAGCACCGGCAGCGGCAAGACGACGCTGCTCAACCTCGTCCCGAGACTGTTCGACGCGACCGCCGGCGAGGTGCTGGTGGACGGCGTCGACGTACGCGCCCTCGACCCCGCGGCGCTGGCCCGGGCGGTCGGCCTGGTCCCGCAGTCGCCCTACCTGTTCTCCGGCACCGTGGCCTCCAACCTGCGCTACGGCCGCCCCGACGCCACCGACGAGGAGCTGTGGCAGGCCCTGGAGATCGCCCAGGCCCGCGAGTTCGTCGAGGCGATGCCCGGCGGCCTGGAGGAGCCGATCTCCCAGGGCGGCACGAACGTCTCCGGCGGCCAGCGCCAGCGCCTGGCCATCGCCAGGACCCTCGTGCACCGGCCCGAGATCTACCTGTTCGACGACTCCTTCTCCGCCCTCGACTACGCCACCGACGCCCGCCTGCGCGCCGCCCTGGCCGAGGAGATCACCGACGCCACGATCGTCATCGTCGCCCAGCGGGTGAACACGATCCGCGACGCCGACCTCATCCTCGTGCTCGACGAGGGCCGGGTGGTCGGCAGCGGCGACCACGCCGAGCTCATGGAGACCTGCCCGACGTACCGGGAGATCGTGCTGTCCCAGCTCACCGAACAGGAGGCGGCGGCATGACCACCCAGGCTCCCGCACGGCGGCCACAACCCGGCTTCGGGCCGGCCCGGATGATGGGCGGGCCCGCCGAGAAGGCGCTCGACTTCGGCGGCACGCTGCGCAGGCTGCTGCGCCTGCTGCGGCCCGAGCGCGCGCTGCTCGGCGTCGTCCTGGCGCTCGGCACGGTCAGCGTCGCGCTCACCGTCACCGGCCCCAAGATTCTCGGCCACGCCACCGACCTGATCTTCTCCGGCATCATCGGCGCCCGGCTGCCCGCCGGGATCACCAAGGCGCAGGCCGTGGCGGGCCTGCGCGCCAAGGGCCAGGACACCTTCGCCGACATGGTGGGCTCGATGAACGTGGTGCCCGGCCAGGGCATCGACTTCACCGCCCTCGCCCAGGTGCTGGGCTGGGTGCTGGCGATCTACGTCGTGGCGGCGCTGCTCGGCATTGCGCAGTTCCGGCTCACGGCGACCGTGGTGCAGCGGGCCGCGTCCCGGCTGCGCGAGCGGATCGAGGCCAAGCTGGCGCGGCTGCCGCTCAGCTACTTCGACGGCCAGCCGCGCGGCGAGATCCTCAGCCGCGCCACCAACGACACCGACAACATCGCCCAGAGCCTCCAGCAGACCATGAGCCAGCTCATCTCCTCGGTGCTGACGGTCGTGGGCGTGCTGGTCGTGATGTTCTGGATCTCGCCGGTCCTGGCGCTCATCGCCCTGGTCACGGTGCCGGTCTCGGTCTACGTCACCGCCGTCGTCGGCAAACGCTCGCAACCCCAGTTCATCAAGCAGTGGTCCTCCACGGGCAAGCTCAACGGCCACATCGAGGAGATGTACGGCGGCCACACCCTGGTCAAGGTCTTCGGCCGGCAGCAGGAGGCCGCCGCCACCTTCGAGGAGCACAACCAGGCCCTGTACGCCTCCAGCTTCCGCGCCCAGTTCATCTCCGGCATCATCCAGCCGGCGATGATGTTCATCGGCAACGTCAACTACGTGCTGGTCGCCGTGGTGGGCGGGCTCAAGGTGGCCTCGGGCTCGATCTCGCTGGGCGACGTGCAGGCGTTCATCCAGTACTCGCGGCAGTTCAGCCAGCCGCTGACCCAGGTGGCCGGCATGGCGAACCTGGTGCAGTCGGGCATCGCCTCGGCCGCGCGGGTCTTCGAGCTGCTGGAGGCCCCCGAGCAGTCGGCCGAGCCGGCCGAGCCCGCCAGGCCCGCCGAGCTGCGTGGCCGCGTCGCGTTCGAGGACGTCTCCTTCCGCTACGCCCCCGACCGGCCGCTGATCGAGAACCTGTCGCTGACCGTGGAGCCCGGCCAGACCGTGGCCATCGTCGGCCCCACGGGAGCGGGCAAGACGACCCTGGTCAACCTCGTCATGCGCTTCTACGAGGTGACCGGCGGCCGCATCACGCTCGACGGCGTCGACATCGCCGACATGTCCAGGGAGGAGCTGCGCGCCAACATCGGCATGGTGCTCCAGGACACCTGGCTGTTCGGCGGCACGATCGCCGAGAACATCGGCTACGGGGCCGAGGGCGCCACCCGCGAGCGCATCGAGGCCGCCGCCCAGGCCGCCCACGTGGACCGCATCGCGCATACGCTGCCCGACGGCTACGACACGGTGATCGACGAGGAAGGGGCCTCGGTCAGCGCGGGTGAGAAGCAGCTCATCACGATCGCCCGCGCGTTCCTGTCCGAGCCGGCGATCCTGATCCTGGACGAGGCCACCAGCTCGGTCGACACCCGTACCGAGGTGCTCATCCAGCGGGCCATGAGCTCGCTGCGCGAGGGCCGTACGAGCTTCGTGATCGCCCACCGCCTGTCCACGATCCGCGACGCCAGCCTGATCCTGGTCATGGAGGACGGCCGCATCGTGGAACAGGGCACCCACGAGAGCCTGCTGGCGCAGGACGGCGCGTACGCCCGCCTCTACTCGGCCCAGTTCACCCAGGCCGCGGTCGAGGTGGAATGACCGAGACGTCCCCCGGTACGGCGCCCGTACGCACCGGGGGACGGCGGGTCAGGCGACGAGGTGGCGGTCGGCGGCCTGCTGGATCTGGTCCTTGTCGGTGATCGCCACCGCGTCCGGGATCGCGTCCGGCAGGTCGTCCTCCAGGTACCGGACCGGCCGGTACCGGAAGGCGGCCAGGCCGATCAGCACGGTCACCGCGCCCGCCACCAGCGTGAGCAGGCCGATCCCCCTTCCCTGCGCGGCTCCGGCGATCGGGTCGAAGACGTGCTCGACCAGCGGCCCGGCCAGCAGGAAGCCGATCGGGACCATCGCCCAGCTCAGCATCAGGTTGGTGGCGATGACCCGGCCCTGGAGGTCGAGGCCGACCTTCTGCTGCACGATCGAGAACCAGTGCGCGTTCAGCAGCGCGGTCAGCAGGCCGACGAGGAACAGGCCGGTCGCCGGCAGCGCCGGGTGGGGCGCCAGGCCGATGATCGCGAAGGCGACGCCGAGGGCGATGAAGCAGCCCAGGATGCCGTTCGTCCGGCGGGCCAGGCCGCCGGTCACCGTCATGATCACGCTGCCGATCACGAGGCCGATGCCGGTCATCGACAACGCGATGCCGAGCCCGCGGGTGTCGGTGAGGCTCAGCAGCAGCGGCGTGGACAACACCTCGACCATGGCGAACGGGAAGTTCAGGAACGAGGTGAACAGGATGATCGCCAGCAGGCCGTGCCTGCGGGTGATGTAGCGCCAGCCGCCCGTCACCTCCCGCCAGAACGGCTCCTCCTGCTTCTTGAACAGCGCGTTCGGGAAGCGGACCGCCAGCGTCACGGTGACCGCGAAGAGGAACGAGGACAGGTCGATCACGATGATGCCGCGCAGCCCGATGGCGGCTATGAGCGCCCCGCCGAGCAGCGGCGCCAGTACGGTGCCCGCGGCCTGCCCGAGCTGGGCCATGCCGTTGGCCTTGCCGTAATACCGTTTGGGCACGAGCTGGGCCACCGCCGCCATGTACGCGGGCTGGTGGAAGGCCGTCGAGATCGAGCCGACCGCGACGATGACGTAGACGTGCCAGAGCTGGAGCGAGCCGGTCCAGAGCAGCGCGGCCAGGCAGGCGGACGAGCAGCCGGCCGCCGAGTCGGCGGCGATCATGACCACCCGGCGGTTCCAGCGGTCGGCGACCGTCCCGGCGATGGGCGCCAGCACCACGGCGGGCAGCAGCGCCATGACCGAGACGATGGCGAACATCGAGATGGACTGCGTCTGCTGGTATGCCCACAGGCCGAGGCCGAACGTGGTCAGCCCGGTCCCGATCAGCGACACGAGCTGGCCGAAGGCCACCAGGAAGAACGTCTTCAGGCTGGCCTGCTGGAAGCGCGGGGGCAGCGGCGCGGGCGGCCGTTCGTCCCCGCCGAGGATCTCGGCCAGCTCGGGCGCCTGGTGCTTCGCGAAGTAGTGCCCGGCCTTCGGGATGACCTCCAGCGACACCGAGTCGGAGAACGCCTCCCACTCGCGGAAGCGCTCCTCGTACAGCTCGGTGGCGCGGTCGTTCTCGCCGACCACGCACACCAGCGGCGCGGACAGCTTCTTGATGGGCTCCCGGTACAGCTCGGTGTAGTAGTCCTCACCCTCCTGGGTGTCGCGCAGGAAGACGCCCATGATGAAGTCGCGCTCGCGCGGGTCCAGGTCCTCGGTGAAGAAGCCCATGGCCCGCAGGAACTCCAGCGCCTGCCGCTTGGACGTCCACCGTTCCATGGGGAAGACCCGGCGGAACCAGGCGAAGGTCTTCCCGGGCAGGCGCGGCGCCGGGAAGTGGCCGCCGACGACCACCTTCACCAGGTCGACGCCCTCCTCCTCCAGCCTGCGCGCCAGCTCGACGGTGAGCGCGCCGCCCATGCAGTGCCCGTAGAGCAGCAGCGGGCCGCTTACCCGTTCCTTGATCTCCTTGACGCAGCCCTCGACCAGCTCGGTGAAGGACAGCGCGGGCTCGTCCGGGTTGCCGGTGTCGTGGCCGGGCGGCTCCAGCGCGAGCATCGTGATGTGCTCGGGCACCGCCGCGGCCAGCGGCTGGTACGTGATCGCCCCCGCCCCCGCGAACGGCACGCAGACCAGCGTCAGCGCGGCCGCGGGACGCGGCGGCGTCAGCTCGTGCAGCAGCCCGGAGTGCTGGGCCGACCCGTCGAGCGTGGCGAACGCCCGGATCGTCGGGTTCTTGAACAGGTCCAGCACGGTCGCCGGGATCCCGGAGTCGCGTACGGCGCGCACGGCCTTGAAGGAGTCGCCGCCGAGCGCGAAGAAGTCGTCGTCGATGCCGACGCCGCCCACGCCCAGGATGGACGACCACAACTCGGCCAGCCGTACCTCGGCCGGGGTGCGCGGGGCCGTGCCCTCGGTGCGCGTCTGCCCCACCGGCTCGGGCAGGGCCTTGCGGTCCACCTTGCCGTTGGGGGTCAGCGGCAGCGCGTCCAGCGGGGTGAACGACGACGGGATCATGTAGTCGGGCAGTTTGCGCCGCAGGTGCTCGCGCCAGTCGTGCTCGCCGTCGGCGACCAGGTAGGCGGCGATGCTCTTGTCCTCCTCGGCGCCGCGTACCACCACGGCGGCCGAGCGGACCGCCGGATGCGCGAGCAGGAGCGTCTCGATCTCGCCCAGCTCGATGCGGTAGCCGCGGACCTTGACCTGCCCGTCGGCCCGGCCCAGGAACTCGATCGTGCCGTCGCCCCGGCGCCTGGCCAGGTCGCCGGTCCGGTAGAGGCGGCTCCCGTCCTGCCAGGTGACGAAACGCTCGGCCGTCAGCTCCGGCTGCCCGAGGTAGTCGCGGGCCAGGCCCGCCCCGCCGATGTACAGCTCGCCGACCACGCCGGTCGGCACGAGCTGCGACGCGGCGTCGAGCAGCAGGACGCGGGTGTTGGCGATCGGGTGCCCGATCGTGATCGGCCCGTCGCCGACCCTGGTGAGCGTGGACCAGATCGTGGTCTCGGTGGGCCCGTACATGTTCCACAACTCCGGCACCCGGCCGCGCAGGTCGGCGGCCAGGTCGGCGGGAAGCGCCTCGCCGCCGCACAGGGCCTTGAGGTCGGCCTTGCCCGCCCAGCCCGCCGACAGCAGCAGCCGCCAGGTCGCCGGGGTGGCCTGCATGACGGTGGCCTCCTCCAGCAGGGCCGCCAGCCGCAGCGGGTCGTAGGCGGACTCGCGGCCGGCGATCACCACGCGGGCGCCGACGGTGAGCGGCAGGAACAGCTCCAGCACCGAGATGTCGAAGGCGAACGTGGTGACGGCCACCAGCGTGTCCCGGCCGGTCAGGCCGGGTTCGCGGCTCATCGAGTCCAGGAAGTTGACCACCGAGGAGTGCTGGACGCGCACGCCCTTCGGCCGCCCGGTCGAGCCGGAGGTGTACAGGACGTAGCAGGGGTTGCCGCGCCGGGCGAGCGCGGGCGGCCGGGCCGAGCTCTCGCCCGGGAAGCCGTCGTCGGCCGTCAGGACCTGCCCCTGGTAGCCGGTGTAGCGCCCGGCCAGCTCACGTTCGGTGACCAGGACGCCGATGCCGGAGTGGTCGAGGATGTAGTCCTGGCGGTCCTGGGGGTACATCGGGTCGAGCGGCACGTACGCGCCGCCCGCCTTCAGCACGCCGAGCAGCGTGACCAGCATCGTGGCCGACCGCTCCATCGCCACGCCCACCAGCGTCTCGGGACCGACGCCGGCCGCCCGCAGCCGGTGCGCGACCCGGTTGGCCCGCTCCTCCAGCTCCCGGTACGTCAGCGACTCGCCCTCGAAGGTGACCGCCACCGCGCCGGGCGTCCGGTCGGCCTGGGCCTCCACCAGCTCGTGCACGCACCCGCCGGGCGCCGCGCCGTCCTGGCCGCCGAGCTGCTCGGCCAGCTCCTCGCCGGTGAGGAAGGCCAGGCCGGACAGCCGGGCCGCGGGGTCCTCGACGATCGCGCCGAGCAGCAGCTCGTAGTGCCGCAGCAGCCGCCGCGCGGTGTCCTCGTCGTAGAGCGCGGTGTTGTACTCCAGCCGGCACAGCAGCTCGTCGTCCTGGTCGTAGACCTGGAGCGCCAGGTCCACCTGGGCGGCGCCGGTCTCCACCGACCGCTCGGCCACGGTCAGGCCGTTCATGCCCAGGTCGCTCTTGGGCAGGTTGAGCAGGTTGAACAGCACCTGGAAGAGCGGGTTGCGGGACAGGTCCCTGGGCGGGTTCAGCTCCTCCACCAGCCGTTCGAACGGCACACCCTGGTGGGCGTACGCCCCGAGCGCGTACTCGCGGACCTGCGCCAGCAGGTCGGTGTACGCCAGGTCGCCGTCGAGCCGGGCCCGCATCACCAGCGTGTTGATGAAGCACCCGGCGACGCCCTCGAACTCCGGACGCGTGCGCCCGGCCACCGGCGAGCCGACGCAGACGTCCTCCTGGCCGCTGTAGCGGTACAGCAGCGTGTGGAGCGCGGCCAGCAGGGTCATGTAGAGCGTGGCGCCGCGTTCCTGGCTCAGCTTCCGCAGCCCCTTGGCCAGCTCCGCGGGCAGCACGTGCGCGGCGACCGCGCCCTCGAAGGTCTGCATCGGCGGACGCGGCCGGTCGGTCGGCAGGTCCAGGCTGTGCGGGGCGCCGCGCAGCCGTTCGGTCCAGAAGCGGAGGTCGATGGCCTGCTCGCGCTGCCAGCGGGCGTAGGCGCGGTAGCCGTACGGGGGTTCGGGCAGGCTCTCGCCGTTGTAGAGCGCGGCCAGCTCGCTCTGGAGCATGGTGATCGTCCAGCCGTCCACGACGATGTGGTGGAAGGCCAGCGACAACACGTGGCGATCGGGGGCCAGGCGCAGCAGCCGGGCCCGGAACAGCGGGCCGTGCTCCAGGTCGAACGGCCCGGTCGCGTCCTCGGTCAGGGCGCGTTCCAGGTCGTCGCAGTCCTCGACCGGCAGCGGCGGCTCGCCGGGGGGCAGCACGACCTGCACCGGCTCGCCGTCCAGGTCGCGGAAGACGGTCCGCAGGGCCTCGTGCCGCCGTACCAGCTCGCGCAGCGCGCCGTGCAGCTTCTCCACGTCCAGGTCGCCGCCCAGGTCGAGCGCGGTGGCCACGGCGTAGGCGGCCGAGCCGTGCACCTGGTCGATGAACCACATGCGCCGCTGGATGAACGACACCGGCGCCGGTCCCGGCTCCTCGGCGGCCAGGATCACCTCGGGCTCGTCCGCCGGGGCCACCAGCGTCCGCTGCCCGCCCAGGGTGGGGTGCTCGAAGATCGCCTCGATGGGCAGGCCGAGCCGGGAGGCGAGCTGGGTGGCCACGAGCGAGTCGCCGCCCAGCTCGAAGAAGTCGTCCCGCGGGCCGGTGGGCGTGATGCCGAGCACGTCGCGCCAGGCGGCGGCGACCGGGTCGAGCCCGTCGGCGGCCACCGCGACAGGCGTCGCGGTCAGCTCGTGGCGGCGGGCGCGCGGCCCGATCCAGTGACTGCGCCGCTCGAACGGGTACGCCGGCAGCGGCACCCGCCGGCCCGGCGGCGCGAACGCCGTCCAGTCGACGTCCGCGCCGGTCACCCAGAGGCGACCGACGCCCTCCAGCAGGGTGGCCGGGCCGCCCTCGGGCTCGGCGAGCATCGCGACCGCCTGCCCGCCCTGGCGGCGGACCAGCGTGCTCAGCGTGCGGCCGGGGCCGGCCTCCGCCACCGCCGCGCCGGCCGTCACCAGGGCGTGCGCGCAGTCGGCGAACCGGACGGTCTCCCGCAGGTGGCGCACCCAGTAGCCGGGGTCGGCGGTCTCGGCGCCGGTCACCCAGCCGCCGGTGACGTTCGACAGGTACGGCACCTCGGGCACGCCCAGCCGCACCGAGGCGACCTCGGCGGCGAACGCGTCGAGCACCGGGTCCAGCATCGCGGAGTGGAAGGCGTGCGAGGTGCGCAGCGGACGGCAGGCGACGCCCCGCTCGGCCAGCCGCCGTTCCAGACCGGCGACGGCCTCGTCCGGACCGGCCACGACGCACGTCTCGGGGGTGTTGACCGCGGCCAGCGACAGCTCGTCGCCGAGCAGGCCGAGCACCTCGGCCTCGGGCAGCGGCACGGCCAGCATCGAGCCGGGCGGCAGGCCCTGGACCAGGCGGCCGCGGGCGGCGACCAGACGCAGGGCGTCCTCCAGGGTGAGGACGCCGGACAGGCAGGCGGCGACGTACTCGCCGATGCTGTGCCCGGCCATCATCGACGGGCGCAGGCCGCGTCCGATGAGGGTGCGGGCGAGGGCGTACTCGGTGACGAACAGCGCGGGCTGGGTGAGCCAGGTCTGGTCGAGGTCGGCGGCCTCGCCGTACAGGGCGTCGCGCAGGTCGAGGCCGAGGAGCGGCTCCAGGACCGCGGCGCCGGTGTCCACGACGTCGCGGAAGACGTTCTCGGAACGGTACAGGCCCGCCCCCATGCCGCGGCGCTGCGCGCCCTGGCCGGGGAAGACGAAGGCGATCTCGCGCGGGCGGGCCTCACCGGTGATCAGCTCGGCGTCGAGGGCCGCGCGGTGGTCCTCGGCGACCAGCGCGCCGCGGTGCCGCAGCGCGCGGCGGCCGTGCCGCAGCGTGCCGGCGACGTCGCCCAGCTCCAGGTCCGGACGCGCGCGAAGGTGGTCGCGGAGCCGGGTGGCCGACTCGGCCAGCGCCGGCTCGGACGCGGCCGACAGGACGAGCAGGTGCGGCCCCTCCACCGCGGCCGGTACGGCGGCCGGTACGGGCGCCTCCTCCAGCACGACGTGGGCGTTCGTGCCGCCCATGCCGAAGGCGCTGACGCCCGCCCGGCGCGGCGTCTCGCCCACCGGCCACTCGGCGCTGCCGGTCGGCACGTAGAACGGGCTGAAGTCGATGCGCGGGTTGGGCGTGCCGAAGTTGACCGTGGGCGGCAGCGTGCGGTGCTTGAGCGCCATCACGGTCTTGATCAGCCCGGCCATGCCGGCGGCCGCGTCGGCGTGGCCGATGTTGGACTTGACCGAGCCCAGCGCGATCGGCCGGTCGCCGGTGAAGACCTGCGACAGCGCCGCGACCTCGATGGGGTCGCCGAGCGCGGTGCCCGTGCCGTGCGCCTCGACGTAGCCGATCGTGTCCGGCTCGACGCCGGCCGCGGCCAGCGCCGCGGTGATGACCTCGGCCTGACCGTCCACGGCCGGGGCGGTGTAGCCGACCTTCCTGGTGCCGTCGTTGTTGACCGCCGAGCCGCGGACGACGGCGTGGATCGTGTCGCCCGCCGCGATCGCGTCCTCCAGCCGCTTGAGCACGACGACGCCCACGCCGCTGGCCCCGATCGTGCCCTGGGCGTCGGCGTCGAAGGGCCGGCAGTGGCCGTCCGGCGAGCCGATGCCGCCGCTCTGGTACACGTAGCCGCGGCGGGTCCAGGCGTTGACCCGTACGCCGCCGGCCAGCGCCATGTCGCAGTCGCCGGCCAGCAGGCTCTGCCTGGCCAGGTGCAGCGCGACCAGCGAGGTGGAGCAGGCGCTGTTGACGCTGACGCTCGGCCCGCGCAGGTCCAGCTTGTACGAGGTCCGCGTGGGCAGCGAGTCCTTGTCGTTGGCCAGCATGACCTGGTACTCGCCCACGGCCTTGAGCACGTCGGGCGCGGCCAGCAGGTTCTCGATGAAGTAGCTGCTCATCGCCGAGCCGGCGAAGACGCCGATGTGGCCGGGATGGCGGGCGGGGTCGCAGCCCGCGTCCTCCAGCGCCTCCCAGGCGGTCTCCAGGAACAGGCGCTGCTGCGGGTCGAGGATCTCGGCCTCGCGCGGGGTGAACTCGAACAGCGTGGCGTCGAACAGGTCGATGCCGTCCAGCACCGTGCCCGACCTGACGTAGGCCGGGTCGGCCAGCCGTTCGGGGTCCTCGCCGTCGGCGAGCAGCTCCTCGTCGGTGAAGTCCCGTACGGCCTCGACGCCGTCGCGGATCGCCGCCCAGAATTCCTCGGGGCCGTTCGCGCCGGGGAAACGGCAGGCCATGCCGACGACGGCGAGCGCGCCCCCCGCGGTCGCCGTGGCGGCGGGAGCCGCCGGGGCCGCCGGGGCCGGGTCGCCGGGGGACAGGAAGGCCGCCAGCGAGGTGATCGTCGGGTACCTGAACAGGTCGGTGACCGTCAGGGCGAACCGCTTGCGCAGCCGTTCGTGCACCTGCAACACCAGCAGCGAGTGGCCGCCGACCTCGAAGAAGTTGTCGTCGGGGCCGAAGTCGCCGGTGCGCAGCGCCTCGCGCCAGGCCCGGGTGACGAGCTGGACGACCTGGTGGCGCGGCAGGGCGTCAGCGGTCTCGTCGCTTGCCGCCGCCGCGCCCATCGCCGTGGCCAGCACCTGACGCAGGTCGGCCACGAGGGCGCGGACCGTTCCCGGCCGGTACAGGTCGGTGTTGTACTCGACGAGCCCGTCCAGCGTCTCGCGGACGCCCACGGTCAGGTCGAACTTGGCCGTGCGCTCGGGGATCTCCACCGGCGTGACCGTCAGCCCGGCCAGCTCCAGCTCCGCCGTGGCCTCGGGCAACATGTTGAACATCGTCTGGAACACCGGGCTGCGGTCCAGGCGGCGTTCGGGGTTGAGCTCCTCCACCAGCTTCTCGAACGGCATCGCCTGGTGGTCGTGGGCGTCGAGCACCGCCTCCCTGACCCGCTCGACGACCTCGGCGAACGACGGCCCGCCCGACAGGTCGGCGCGTACGGCCAGAGTGTTGGTGAAGAACCCGATCAGGCCCTCGTACTCGACCTGGTCGCGGTTGGCGATGGGCGTGCCGACGACCAGGTCGTCCTGGCCGGAACGCCGGGCCAGCACCATCAGGTAGGCCGCGAACAGCACCATGTACGGCGTCGCCCCGAGGTCCCGGCAGTACGCCGCGAACTCCTCGCGCGGCAGGTCGAGCGAGAACGGCAGCTCGGCCCCCGCGTACGTCTGGACGTCCGGCCGCGGCAGGTCCGGCGGCAGCTCGGTGACCGGCGGCGCGCCCGCCAGCGTCCCCCGCCAGTACTCCAGGTCCTCGCCGTGGTCCCGGTCGCGCTGCTCGATCGCGTAGTCCGGGTACTGCCGGGGCAGCGGCGGCGGCTCGTGGCCCGCGTACAGGTCGCTCAGCTCGCGGCGCAGCACGTCGAGGGACCAGGCGTCGGCCACGATGTGGTGCAGGGTCAGGTGCAGGACGTGCCGGTCGTCGTCCTCGCGCTCCAGGTGGGCGCGCAGGAGCGGGCCGGCGGTCAGGTCCATCGGCGCGTCGTCGGGCGGGTCGGCCAGGGGGATCGTCAGCGTGTCCGCCACGACCTGGTACGGGCCGTCCTCGTCCATGGCGAACGTGGTGCGCAGGCTCTCGTGCCGGGCGACCAGGGCGTTCAGCGCCCGGTGCAGCGTCTCGCGGTCGAGCGGGCCCTCGACGCGGAAGGCGAGCGGGATCAGGTAGTGCGCGGCCCCGGGCGCCATCCTGTCCAGGTACCAGGCGCGGAGCTGGGTGAAGGACATCGGCAGCCGCGCCGGCCTGGGCCGCCCGGCCGCCTGCTGCTGCTTCTTCTTGCGTAACGCTTCCAGGAGCTGGCGCTGCTGGGCTGACAGGCTCATTGATCACCTTCCATCGAACGCAGCAGGGCCTCGGCCTCTTCGTCGGAGTACGCGGCCACCATCAGATAAAGCTCGGCGGCCGTCTCCACGTCGGGCGAGGCCAGCTCGGCGGCCAGCTCGGCGACGGTCGGGCGGGCGAAGAGCGTGCGCAGCGGCACCCGTACGTCCAGGGCCTCGCGCAGCCGGGAGGCGATCCGGGTGGCGTTGAGCGAGTTGCCGCCCAGGTCGAACAGGTTGTCGTGGCGTCCGACCTCTCCACCCAGCACCTCCTGCCAGACGGCGGCGACGGCCTGCTCCACCGGCGTGGCCGGGACCGCCGTGACGGCCCGCGCGACCCGGCCGGGCTCGGGCAGGGCCTGGCGGTCCACCTTGCCCGACGGGTTGACCGGCAGGGCGGCCAGCGGCACGTACGCGCTCGGCACCATGTACTCGGGCAGCCGCTCGGCCAGGTACGGCCGCAGCTCGGGCGTGCCGTCGGCGACCACGTACGCCACCAGGGCGCCGTCCCTGACCATGACGAACGCCTCGCGTACGGCCGGATGCCCGGTCAGCACCGCGGCGATCTCGCCCGGCTCGACCCGGTAGCCGCGGATCTTGACCTGGTCGTCGGCGCGGCCCAGGAACTCGATGTCCCCGGCGGCGTCGCGGCGGGCCAGGTCGCCGGTCCGGTAGAGCCGGCGGCCGTCCCGCCAGGTGATGAAACGTTCCCGCGTCAGGTCAGGCCGGCCGTGGTAGCCCCTGGCCAGGCAGGCGCCGCCGAGGTGCAGCTCGCCCGGCACGCCGTCGGGCACCTCGTGGCCCAGCCGGTTCAGGATCGGCGTCTGGACGCCCGGCACGGGCCGGCCGATCGGCGGCAGCCTGGGCCAGTCCCGCGGCGGGCCGGTGAGCGTGTGGGCGATGTCGATGATCGCGCCCTCGGTCGGGCCGTACTGGTTGTGCAGCCGCATCCACGGCTTGACGAACCGTTCGAGCTGCGGGGTGACCTGGAGCTGCTCGCCCGCGGTGATCACCTCGCGGAGCGTCTCGGGCGGCTCGATCCCGGCGCCGGCCAAGGACTGCAGCGCCACGAACGGGAGGAAGATGCGTTCCACCCGGTTCGTGGCGATGTGGTCGAGCAGGGCGGCCGGGTCGCGCCGGACCTCGTCGCTGACCATGACCAGCGTCCCGCCGTACGCCCAGGTGCTGAAGATCTCCTGCACCGAGACGTCGAAGCCGAGCGCGGTGAACTGCAGGCTCCGGTACGCGCCGCCGTGCCAGGCCATCAGGTTGGCGACCGGGCGGTGGGTCATCTCCACGCCCTTGGGCTGTCCGGTCGAGCCCGAGGTGAACAGGACGTAGGCCAGGTCGTCGGGGGTGACACCGCTGTCGGGCCGGTGGTCCGGACGGCCGTCGAGGTCGGTGTCGACGTGCACGGGGTTGGGGTGCGGCAGGCTGCCGGCCAGCGCCCGGTGGGTCACCAGGACCGGGGTCTCGACCCGGCCGAGCACCTGGGTGAGGCGGCCCTCGGGGTAGGAGGGATCGAGCGGGACGTACGCGCCGCCCGACTTCAGGATGCCCAGCAGCGCCACGGGCAGGTCGAGCGAGCGCCGTACGTGCAGGGCGACCGGCACCTCCGGGCCCACACCCTGCTCGCGCAGCAGGTGGGCGAGCTGGTTGGCCCGCCGGTCGAGCTCGGCGTAGGTGAGCGAGGCGCCCTCGAACTCGACGGCGACCGCGTCCGGCGTCCGGTCCGCCTGCTGCTCGAAGAGCCCGTGCAGGCACCGGTCGGGGCCGCGGCCCGGCGGCTCGTGCCCGCGGGCGAGCAGCGCGGAGACCGGCGCGGCCGGGTCGGCCGCCACCTGCTCCAGGACGCGTACGTAATGGCCCAGCAGGCGCTCGGCGGTGGGCCGCTCGAACAGGTCGGCGGCGAACTCCAGGCTCATCTCCCGGCCCTCGGCGTAGAGCACCAGGCCGGCCTTGGCGCCGCCGTTCTCCACCTCCTCCAGCAGGCGGAAGGTGACCCCGTCGCCGCGCCGGGCGTCCGGCGGGTCCTGCATCGCGAACATCACGTCGAACGGCGGCCGCCCGTCGGGGCACAGCTCCCTGACGATCTCCTCCAGCGGCACGTCCGTGGGCGTGGCCAGGACCGCCGCCCGCACCTGCGCGAGCAGGCTCTCGAACGACGGGTCGCCCGCCAGCCCGGTCCTGATCGGCAGCGTCTCGACGAAGAAGCCGATCAGGGCGTCGGCGCCGGGCGCCTCCCGGCCGGCGAACGGCACGCCGGTGACCAGGTCGTCCTGGCCGCTGTAGCGGTGCAGCAGCGCCTGGAAGGCCGCGAACAGCACCATGAACGGGCTGGCCTGGGCCCGCCGGCCCAGCGACTCCAGCTCGGCGAGCAGCCCGTCCGGCAGCGTCGCCCGCACCCGGGCACCGCGGCGCAGCGGCTGCGCCGATCCCGGGCCGTCGCCGGGCAGCGCCAGCCGCTCCGGCGGCGACTCCAGCATCTTGCGCCAGTACGGCAGCCCGTCGCCCGCCGGCCCCCGCCGGTACGGCCCGGCCGGCTCGGGCAGGCTCTCGCCCGCGTAGAGCCGCGCCAGCTCGTCCAGGAAGACGCCCGCCGACCAGCCGTCGAAGGCGATGTGGTGCACGGTCACCAGCAGCCGGTGCCGGTCGCCGCCCAGCCGCAGCAGCAGCGCCCGCACCATGGGACCGTTCCGGAGGTCGAACGGGTCGCGGGCGGCGTGCCGGGGCACCGCGCCCGCGCCGCGCGGGGTGGCGTCCATGACCTTCAGGGCGACCGGCGCGGCCGGCTCGACCACGGGCACCGGCTCGCCGTCGTGCTCCTCGTAGCGGGTGCGCAGCGGCGGGTGGCGGCGCACGATCTCGTTGATCGCCTGCTCCAGCCGTCCGGCGTCGAGGGGGCCGTCCAGGGCGAACAGGATGGGCACGTTGTACTGCGAGCCGCCGGGCGCCATCTGGTCGATGAACCACAGGCGGCGCTGGGCGGGCGTGACGCCGTCGGCGGCTCCCGCGGCGGCTCCCGCGGCGGCTGGCGCTGCCGTCGCCTGCGGCAGGGCGTCGATCGCGCGGGCCAGCGCGGCGAGCGTGGGGTGCTCGAACAACATCCGGGGCTCGACCGGCCGGCCGAAACGCTCACAGGCGCGGGCGGCGACGCGCATGGCCAGCAGCGACTGGCCGCCGAGCGCCAGGAAGTCGTCGTCGGCGCCGATCGGCCCGGCGCCGAGGACGTCCTGCCAGATCCCGGCCAGCGCCGACTCGGTGGGCGTGCCGGGCGGCGTGATCGCGCGGGGCCGCCGGACCGGGTCGGGCAGCGCGGCCCGGTCCACCTTGCCGTTGACGGTCAGCGGCAGCTCGTCCAGGAACACCCAGGCGGTGGGGATCATGTAGTCGGGCAGGAACCTGCGCAGGTGGGCGCGGACCTCCTGCTCGGCGGCCGGGCCCACGACGTAGGCGACCAGGTCGCCGCCGCGCACGGCGGTGGTGGCGGCCCGTACGCGGGGGTGGCCGCCGAGCACGGTCTCGATCTCGCCCAGTTCGACCCGGTTGCCGCGGATCTTGACCTGATCGTCGAGCCGTCCCAGGAACTCGTAGTCGCCGGCGGCGTCGCGGCGGGCCAGGTCGCCGGTCCGGTAGAGCAGCCGCCCCTCGCCGTCGCGGACGAAGCGCTCGGCCGTCAGGTCCGGCCGGTCGAGATAGCCCAGGCCGACGCACACGCCGCCGAGGTACATCTCGCCCTCCTCGACCGGCCGCAGCTCCTCGTCCAGCAGGTGGACGGTGACGCCGGGCAGCGGCCTGCCGAGCGCGGGCGGACGGGTCCGGCCGTCGTGGACGGGCACCTCGCCGGCGATCGTGTTGACCGCGCACTCGGCCGGGCCGTACAGGTTGACCAGCCGGAACGGCAGCTCGGGGCGCGGGTAGAGGGTCAGCCGGTCGCCGCCGGTGCTCAGCGTCGCAAGGCCGGTCCCCTCCGGCCAGGACAGGCCGAGCAGGCCCTCGGCGATGGGGGTGGGCGCGTAGCAGGTGGTCAGCTCCTGCTCCACGATCCAGTCGCGCAGCGCGGGCAGGGACAGCCGGGTGCGCTCGTCGGGGATCACCATCGTGGTGCCCCCGGTCAGGTACATCCAGGTCTCCCAGACCGACGGGTCGAAGTTCGGGCTGGTGAGCAGCGGGGCCCGGCCGTCCCGCCCGAAGGTCTCGTGCGACCAGGCGATCAGGTTGGACAGCGCGCGGTGGGGGACGAGCACGCCCTTGGGGGTCCCGGTCGAGCCGGAGGTGTGGATGACGTACGCCAGGTCGTCCGGGCCGGGCGCGGGCGTGGGCGGCGGCCCGTCGGCGGCGTCGAGTGTGTCGATCACCGGGACGCCGTCGGGCACCAGGTCGCGCCACTCCGGCGCGGTCACCACGGCGGCGGCTCCCGCCAGCATCGCGCGGACCCGCTCGGCGGGCGTGGCCGGATCGATCGGCGCGAACGCGAGACCCGCCTTCATGACGCCGAGCTGGCCCGCGACCTGTCTGATCGACCGGCCCGCCAGCACGGCCACCCAGCGCCGCCCGGCCAGGGCGGACGCGGCCAGCGGCCCGGCCACGCCGTTCGCCAGGCGGTCCAGCTCGCCGTACGTGAGGTGTTCTTGACCAGCCGAAACAGCGGCCCTTTCTGGGGTCGCGAGCAGCCGCTCTTGGTAAAGGTGCAGAACAGATGCCGAGGGGGTTGCATCTGACGTCATTGTCGCGCCTGCCGATTGTTGAGTTTTTTGGGACCTTTTGGGCACGCCGCCGAACAGGATGACCCCGTCGCCAGACGGGTGTCAACCCTCGGGTGAATCCCGTATTCGGCCGGCGTCCCGGGCCGCCGTACCGCGTCGGGGGTGCCTCGCGGGTCCGCCGACGGCCGCTCCCCGACGGGCCGCGGAGCGCGGGATCGCCCGTACCGCCGGGCGATCGGTCCGGCCGCCGCCCTCCCTCGGCGTGCTCCGGCGTACGCCGGTGGCCTTTCTTTCCCGTATCGCCATCACGCGGGTTGACCGGCTGGACTTTCTCCAGGTCAATGCCCTTCCGACCAAAAAACGCGCCACCCGTACGGCCATTCTCCGGCCGCTTCGGGAAGCGCGTTCTTCGTTCGCCCAGGGATTTACCGGCGGGCCCGTGAAGTCCGTCAGGAACGCTCCGGCTCGTAGTGCAGGCCCACCACACCGCAGTCGAACGGGCGCGCGGCGACCAGGCGCAGCCGCTGGTAACCCGGGCCGGTCGGGAACAGCGGCAGCCCGGCCCCGATCGCGACCGGGTTGACGAACAGGTGCAGCTCGTCGATCAGCCCGTGGGAGATCAGCTCGCGGCCGATCGAGGCGCCGCCGGCGACCATCACGTCGCCGCCGGGCTTCGCCTTCAGCTCGTCGATCGTCTCGGCCGGGTCGCCGCCGGCCACGACGGCGTTCTTCCAGGGCGACTCGGTGAGGCTGCGGGAGATGACGACCTTCGGAGTGTTGATCATCTTGTCGATGCCCTCCTCCGTCTCGCCCTCGGGGCGGGACTCCCACGCCGGGATGAAGCCCTCGGCCAGCCGGCGGCCCAGCACGATGCAGTCGACCGGCTCCCACAGGGCCGCGACGTGGGCGTTGATGTCGTCGGTCCAGGGGAACGTCACCCAGTCCATCTCGCCGGCGGGGCCGCCCACGAAGCCGTCCGCGGTGATCTGGAGCTGGAGCTTGACCTTGCGCATCGATCTTTTCCTTCCGGTTCCGGTCTGTGTGTTCCCACTGTGCCGGAGCAGACTTACGGTCTTCTTCCGCCGGGCTTAAGGTCCCTCGGCGGCCCTCGGCAGGAACGATAACCGGCGGGAAATGCCCGGCGAATGAGCCCCGGAATGGGCGGCGGGTTCGCGAATGACGGGCCGCCGCCCCCGGAAAACCGCGAAAGGCCGGGCGGGAATGCCCATTACCTTGATCAGCTGCGCCGCCTGGCCGACAACCAGGTCGGCACCCACAGGATCGCGCCGACCACCAGCAGGATCCCGGCGATCTCGTACTGGCCGGCCGGACGCCCGGAGGACCACGGCAGCACCAGGTAGAGGCAGGTGACCGTGCCCACCACGGGGAGCACGCGGCCCGCGTTGAAGTGCCGGTCGGTCGTCACGTCCCGGCGCAGGACGAGGACGGCGACGTTGACGGCCGCGAAGACGGCGAGCAGGAGCAGCGAGGTCGTACCGCCCAGCAGCGCCACGACCGGGCTGTCGGGCACCAGCGAGACGAACGTGATGAGCCCGACCGCGATCAGGGTGGTGAACAGGATCGCCGCGTGCGGGGTGCGCCGGGTGGCGTGCACGGCCGACAGGAACGGCGGCAACACGCCCTGCTTGCTCATGCCGTACAGCAGCCTGCTGGCCATCAGCATGTTGATCAGCGCCGAGTTCGCGACGGCGAACATCGAGATGAACGGCAGCAGCGAGGCGATCGGCACGCCCGGCGCGGCGGTCTGCACCACCGTCACCAGAGGCGTCTCGCTCTCCGCGAGCTGCCCGACCGGGACCACGGCGACCGCGCAGATGGACACGAGCACGTAGATCAGCCCGGTGATGCCGAGGCCGGTGAACATCATGCGCGGGAAGATCCGGGTCGGGTCCTTGGTCTCCTCCGCCATGTTGACGGAGTCCTCGAAGCCGACCATGGCGAAGAAGGCCAGCGAGGTCGCGGCGCTGGCGGCCAGGAACACGCTCTTGTCGGAGGGGGTCTCGAAAGCGACGACGCGGGAGAAGTCGGCGTCGCCGCCGGCGATGAAGTACAGGCTGAGCACGATGACGAGCAGCAGCCCCGACAGCTCGACCGCGGTGAGCACGACGTTGAGCTTGACGCTCTCGCCCACGCCCCGCAGGTTGACGGCCAGGACCAGCAGCATGAATCCCACGGCGATCAGGAGGATGACGCCGTTGCCGGCGTCGAAGCCGAACCCGGTGGCCAGGTTGGCGGCGAACGCGCGAGAGGCCGCCGACGCCGAGGTGATGCCCGAGCACATCACCGCGAAGCACACCAGGAACGTCAGCGCCTGCTTGCCGAACGCCTTGTGCACGTAGAGGGCGGCGCCCGCGGCCTCCGGATACTTCGTGACCAGCTCCAGGTAGGAGCAGGCGGTGATCAGCGCGACGAGGAAGGCGATGGAGAAGGGCAGCCAGGCCGCGCCGCCCACCTCGCCCGCGACCTGGCCCGTCAGTGCGTAGATGCCGGTGCCGAGGATGTCGCCGACGATGAACAGCAGCAACAGGCCGGGGCCCATCACCCGCTTCAGGCTGGGCTGGCCGCTACCGGCCTCCGGTGGGCTGGGGGGACTGATCTGAGCCATGGGGGTGGTCCTTCTCGTCCGTGAGGATGATGGGATGCGTCCCGCGTGGGGGTGACGGCGAGCGCCGGCCGGCCGCCGTACGCCGCCGCGACCACGTGATCTCGACCGTCATCCTGACACTGTACGATCCCGGCTTGTCATCCGTGAACACGTCGTCACGCTCAGCTTCCGTCCCGTCCGCGAGCAGCACGACGGCGCGGCGGCCGGGGAGGCCGCCGCGCCGCGGGTGTGCGGCGGGCGCGCGGGGGTCAGCTCGCGCTGCAGGAGACCGTGGGCCAGGTCGAACTGCCGTTGCGCTGGATGGTCACGCCCCAGTTGTTCCCGTTGCCGTTGGGCTTGGCGGTCAGCACCTGGGCGCTGGGGTAGGCGGCGGTGATGTTCCAGGTGGATATGATCTTCTCGGGGGCGGGCACGTTCATCGTCACGGTCCAGGTGTTCGAACCGCTGACCGCGACGTTGAGGTTGTAGCGGTCGCTCCACTGCTGGCCGGCGGACAGGGTCGCGGTGCAGCCGCCGGGGTTGCCGCCCGGGTCGCCGCCGCCGGGGGAGCCGCCGTTCGTGATGGCCGAGCTGCCGCTGCTCTGGTAGCCCTCCGTCGCCAGGATCATGTAGTCGTGGCCGCCCAGGCTCATGCCGTTGCGGGCCCAGGCGTCGAAGTGGTTGCCCGTGGTGACGGTCCCGCCGGTCCGCTTCGACTGCCGGACGCTCCAGTACTGGTTGAAGGTCTTGTTGCCCTCGATCGAGGGGGCGTTGTAGCGGGTCGTCTGGTAGATGTCGTACGTGCCGCCGTCGCTGGTCACCGTGCCCTTGTACGTCCCGGTGGGCCGGTAGGTGCCCCAGTTGTCGACGATGTAGTACTCGACGAGCGGGTTCCTGGTCCAGCCGTACACGGCGAGGTAGGCGTTGCCGGACGGGTTGAAGCTGCCCGAGTAGGTCACGGTCCTGCGTCCGCCGGGGTTCCAGCCCTTGCCGGCGACGAAGTTCCCGGTGTTGCGCCACGAGGTGCTGTACGCGCCGCCCGATCCCAGGTCCATGGAGACCGATCCGGGGCTGTCGGTCCAGAAGGAGTAGAAGTACCCGTTGTTGGTGCCGGTCTGGTTGGAGGTGACGGGGGCCGCGTTCGCGATGCCGGGCGGCATCGTCACGGCCACGACCAGCGCCGCGATCACGGCACAGGCCCGTACGGCGAGCATCCGGGCGCGGCCGCGCCTGCGGTTTCCGGGGTGAGCGGGGACGCCGTTCATGTGCGTGCTTCCTCCTTGGGGGGACGGAGGGTCGGCGAAACTATCGGTACGCTCACGAAAGTGTCGGCCTGATCTCGTGCATCTGTCAACGCCCTCTGTGTGAACACCGCCGATCAGCGGACACAACCCCTGGATGACAGCTCTCTTGGGTTGTGAAAGTTTCGTTCAAGTGCCGAAACTCGCGCCGATCACAGCTCGGGGTGCGGAACCCCGTACCGCTCGGCGATCTGGGCGACCGCACGCTCGCAGGCCAGCCACCGCCCGCCCGCCGCCCTGACCCCCGCCACCGGAGTGCCTGCGCAGAGCTCGCCGGGGTTCGCCTCGCCGTGCCACGTGCAACGGCGCGTACCGGAATGGCTGCAAGCCGGGAGCAATCGCTGCGCAAGGGACGGCCCCTAGCGTCGGTGCCGTGTCCAGACGACTGGTTCTCGGCGGCGGCGCCGCCCTCGCGGCGACCGCGACGCTGACCCTCGGCCTCACCACCGCCGCCCCCGCCTCCGCCCGCACGACCGCTCCCGCCGGTACCGACGCTTCCGCCTCCGCCAGGACGGCCGCGCAGGCGCCCGCCGGGACGGCCGGCAAGCTGTTCCGCGCCTGGCTGGCCGGCGACCGCGCCGCCGCCGCCCGGGTCGCCACCCCCGCCGCGGTGAACACGATCTTCTCCTACGCCTTCCGCGCGCCCGACCGCTTCGACGGCTGCTCGGGCAACGTGTGCCGGTACGTGCACACGAGCGTGCGCGTGCCCGGCGGCCTCAACGGCATCGCCATGACCGTGACCGGCTCCAAGGTCACCAAGGTCTACCTGTCACGGCACGTCGAGCGGCCCGCCGCCGCGGCCACGCACCTGTTCGCCGCCTGGAAGCGCGGCGACCGGTACGCCGGGCTGGAGGTCGGCGCCGAGGCCGCGGTGCGCACACTGTTCCGGGTCAGGTACGACCCGCGCGGCGTCACCCACCACTTCCAGGGCTGCTCGAAGGAGCCGAAGGGCTACGCGTGCGCCTGGTCCTACGACGGCGGCGCGATGATCATGCACGTACGCGGCTCCAAGGCGACCGGCTACGACGTCCGCTCGGTCACGTACCTGGCCGACTGACGACGGGGGTCAGCCGCCGGCGGCCAGGTCGTTCGCGGCCACGTAGCCGAAGGTCATGGCCGGTCCGATGGTCGAGCCCGAGCCCGCGTAGCTGTGGCCCATGACCGCGCCGCTGGCGTTGCCGGCCGCGTACAGGCCGGGGACGACCGAGCCGTCGGTGCGCAGGACGCGGGCGCGGGCGTCGGTGCGCAGTCCGCCCTTCGTGCCAAGGTCGCCGGGGACGATCTTGAACGCGTAGAAGGGCGGCAGCCAGAGCGGCGCCAGGCACGGGTTGGGCCGGACGTACGGGTCGGCGTAGTAGTGGTCGTAGGCGCTGTCGCCGCGGTGGAAGTCGGCGTCCCGTCCGGCCAGGGCGAACCCGTTGAAGCGGTTGACCGTGGCCCGCAGGGCCGCCTCCGGCACCCCGATCTTCCGCGCGAGCTGCTCGATCGTCGGGGCCCTGAACAGGGCGCCGCTGTCGTACCAGGAGTCGGGGAAGGGCAGCAGCGGGGCGACGTCCTTGAACAGGTACTTGTTCCGGTACTGCTGGTCGATGATCAGCCAGGCGGGGATGTGCGGGTCGGCCGGGGTGTTGCGGTCGTACATGACGTGCACGACGTCGCTGTAGGGCGCGGCCTCGTTGACGAAGCGCCGGCCGTTGCCGTTGATGATGACGCAGCCCGGCAACGTACGTTCGGCCAGGCAGAAGTACGGCTCGCCGGGCAGCGGGATCACCGGCCCCCACCAGGCGTCGTCCATCAGGTCCAGGGCGGCGCCGGTCCGCTCACCGGCTTCGATGCCGTCGCCGGTGTTCTCCTTGGCGCCGACGGTCCAGCTCGTACCGATGGGCTGGCGCTGGAACTCCGCCCGCATCGCCGCGCTGTGCTCGAACCCGCCCGACCCCACGATCACCCCGCGCCTGGCCCTGACCAGCCCCGGCGAGGTGACCACGCCGGCGACCCGGCCGCCCTCGACGTGCAGGTCGAGCAGCGGCGTGTTCAGCCACACGGGCACCCCGGCCGCCAGCAGCCCGGCCCGCAGCCCCGCGGCCAGCGCCTGGCCCATGGTGAGCGGCTTCTCGCCGCGCAGCGCCGCCTGGGTGCCGCGCAGCAGGCACGCGGCCGACACCGCGGCCCCCTGCGCGTTGACCGCGGCGAGCGTCAGCCACTTGTAGTCGGCGCTGAAGACGACCATGCCCGCCGGGGTCGGGATGTACGGCGGGTTGAGCCGGGCCAGCTCCGGCCCGAGCAGGTTGCCGTCGAACTGGTCGGGCTCGATGGAACGCCCGCCCGGCATCCCGCCGGGGAACTCCGGATAGTAGTCGGAGTAGCCGTCCATGAACCGGAAGCGCAGCGGGCTGTTGCGCGTCACGAACGAGATCATGTCCGGCCCCGCCGCGAGGAACGCCTGCTGCCGCGCGGCCGGTACGGTGTCGCCGACCACGCGGGCGAGGTAGGCGGCGGCCTTGGCCGGGGTGTCCGGCACCCCGGCGGCGAGGATCACCTCGTTGCACGGGATCCAGATGCCCGCCCCCGACCGTGCCGCCGACCCGCCGAACGTCGGCGCCTTCTCCAGCACGACGGTGCTCAGCCCACGCTTGGCGGCGGTGAGGGCGGCGGTCATACCGGCGGCCCCCGAGCCGACGACCACCACGTCGTAGTCGGCCTCGGCGTAGGCCGGGTCCTGGCCGAGCGCCGCGCCCTTGACCAGGATCCCGCCCGCGACGAGTAGGGTACGGCGGCTGCGTCCACGGGGGGTGAGGTCGTCGGAGGCCGGTGAGGCAGGTCGCATCGGTGATCCCTTCGGAAGGGGAGAGCCGGTCGGCCCCCTCGCCGAAAACGAGCATGCGCTTGGTTGGTAACCCTGTCAACGCTCCCGTACGGCCAGATCCCTGACCTTGCCCGAGGTGCCGGTGGCCGTCAGCGCGGTCGCGAACAGGACGAGCTGGTTGAGCACCTTCAGGAACAGCAGCATGCCGGCCGCGCCCGCGACCACCCGGTAGGCCGGATTGGCCGCGGTGAGGTTGACGTAGACCAGGCCGAGCGTCTTGAGGATCTCCAGCCCGGCGGTGATGACGAGCGCCGGGCCCATCACCCGCCGCAGTGGTACGCGTAACCGGGGCGGCGCGGTCAGCAGGGCCATGGCCAGCAGGGTGTTGACGCCGAGGCCGAGCACGAACCCGGCGGCGGTCAGCACCCACTGGGCCGGCAGGGCCTCCACGCCCACGGTGAGCACGGCGAACCAGGTCAGCAGCCGCTCGGCGGCGAAGGCGACGGCGAGCGACAGGGCCAGCAGCAGCCCGAGCCCGGCCAGTACGCCCAGGTCGATGAGCTGGCGCAGGAAGAAGTTGCCCGGGTACTCCTCCAGCCGCCACATCGCCCGGGTGGCCGAGCGCAGGGTGTCCATCCAGAACAGGCCGGTCAGCGGCAGCGCGACGAAGGCCACCGCGCCGGCCGTGCCCCCGGCCTCCCGGATCGCGTCCACGTCGAGGCGCGGGAAGTTCTCGCTCAGGTAGTGCTGGACCGTGGCCAGGACCGTCGGGTCGTCCATGACGTGGCCGAGGATGCCGAAGGCCAGCAGGGCCAGGGCGAAGGTGGCGAAGAAGGAGTAGTAGGTGAGGGCCGCCGACAACCGGCCGCCGTCGGCCTTGTCGTAGCGCACCACCGCGCGGGCCAGATGGTCGAGCCAGGCGTGCCGGTCGCGGGCCCGCAGCCAGGCCGCCGCCAGTCCCTTGAACGGTCTGGTGGCGTTCATGGAGCAGGATCCCCCTCGCGGACGCGTCCGGTGGCCGGACGCCGCCGGGTGCTCACCGTACCGCTTCGGGTGAATCATGAGGGGAACGCCCCTGTGACCGGAGGACGGCACTTTGACGGAACCGCAAGACATGTCCAGGAACGCGCGACTCAACAGGTACGCCGACGTGGCGAGCGCTCTGGCCCTGCACAGCGACCGGCGGCTGGCCTTCCTGCTGGAACGGGCCGGCGCCCTCGGCACGGGCATCGGCGGCGCCTCCGCGCTGCTGGACGTGGACGGCGTGCCCGTCTTCGCCAAGCGTGTGCCGCTGACCGACCTGGAACGCGAGCCGGCCAACGTCATGTCCACGGCGAACCTGTTCGAGCTGCCCCCGTTCTGCCAGTACGGCGTCGGCTCGCCCGGCTTCGGCTCCTGGCGCGAGCTGGCGGCCCACGTCATGACGACCAACTGGGTGCCGGCCGGGCACACCGACGCCTTCCCGCTGCTCTACCACTGGCGGGTGCTGCCGGGCGCGCCGCCGCCCGCGGAGGAGCACGCCGACGTCGAGGCCGCCGTGCGGTACTGGGGCGGGGCCCCGGCCGTGGGGGAGCGGCTGCGCGCGCTCGCGGGGGCCTCGGCCGGAATCGTGCTGTTCCAGGAGTACGTCCCGCACAACCTGGACGCCTGGACGGCCACGGGCTGACGCACTTCGACGGCCATTTCGGCGACCTGCTCACCGACGGCGACCGCCTGTACGTCGCCGATCTCGGACTGGCCACTTCGCCCCGGTTCGAGCTGTCCGGCGAGGAACGCGCGTTCCTCGGCCGCAACGCCGGGCACGACCTCGGATACGCGCTGATGCGGCTGGTCAACTGGCTCGTCTCCAACGTCTGCGGGGTGCCCGTGGCAGGCCCGCCGGCGCGGCGCGACGCCTTCGTCCGCGCCTGCGCGGAGGGGGACGCCGACCTCTCCGGCATCCCGCCCGTCGCCGCCGCGATCATCCGCCGCCACGCGCCCGTGGCGGCGGCCATGAACGGCTTCTACTGGGACCTGTTCGGCGCCGACCGCGCCACGCCGTTCCCCCGCGAGCAGGTCGAACACGCCCTCGCGCCGCTGCTCGCGGACCCGCCGCGAGAGGAACGCCCCGGAACGCCCGGATCGCCCGGACCGCCCGGACCGCCCGGCACGGTCGGCACGGTCGGCACGGTCGGCACGGTCGGGACGGTCGGCACGGTCGGCACGCCCGGCCGGTGATCGCGGGTGCCGCGAAGCCCGGTCGCCGGGGCCGCGGGCAGGCGGCGGGCCGGCGGCCGGGCGGTCGCGGTCAGGTCAGGTCAGGTCAGGTCAGGTCAGGTCGGGTCGGGTCGGGGCGGGTCAGCGGAGGTTGAAGGCGCGCAGGGTGGTCTGCTTGACGCGGTTGCCCGCCGCGTCCCACGCCTCCACCTTCAGGCTCACCGCACCCTTGGTGGCGCGGAGTGCCGGGTACTTCGCGGCGGCGGTGTAGACGCCGTCCCGGCCCTTCCTGAGGTCGGCCGGCTGCCAGGTGGCGCCGTCGTCCGTGCTGGTCCACAGCCGTACGCCGCTGATCGCCGGCATCCTGGCCGCCGACGGCCCGTGGTAGGCCTCCAGCTCGAACGTGTGCCGGCGCCCGGCCGCGACTGTGTTCTCGGCGGACAGGCTGTCACCGAGGTCGTAGCTGACGTAGACCGCCGGGGTCGTCCGGCACTGCTCGACCAGCCCGTCCACGAACCAGGCGTAACAGTTGGCGCCCGGCCTGAGCTGCTCCTTGGCCGGCGGGGCGGTGAACGTCCACTCGACGTCCTGAAGGGCGTTCTTGGCCGTCAGCCGGTAGGTGCCCGGCTCCTTGGGCAGCGGGTAACGCGGCAGCGTGTCGAAGCCCGGCAGCGGGGCGTTCGGGACCTCCTTGCCGTCGCGGTACAGGTGCAGCTCGTACTGCGGCGCGAGGTCGCCGAACGCGCTGCCGTCGTCGCGCCGCTCACCGACCCCGTTGACCAGGGACGGCGTCACCCACAGGTTGCCGTCGTGCACGCAGATCGCGCACGGCACCCCGATGACGAGCTGCTTGAGCGGGGGCGCGTCCGGGGCGCCGCCGAGCGCGTACAGCTTGTCGGAGGCCGTCGAGGCGCCCGGCGTGCTCGGAGTGGCGAACCACTTCTGGACGGTGGTGCCCGGCCGGTCGAACACCTCGTGCCGGTAGCGGGTCTCCTGGACCTCCTCCCCAGGGGTGGACGAGACGAGCGCGGACAGGCCCGCCTCGCTCACGATCTTGGGGTCGAGCGGCCAGATGTACTGCGACCTGCGCTCCGGCATCGGGGTGGACCAGTGCAGCATGTCGGTGTTGGTCGTCGTGTACGAGATGTCGTCGGTCCGCCACGACGCACGCCAGCTCATGTACTTCGTGTACGGCCCGCCGTGCACGTCGAGGTCGACCCGGTGGAGCTGACGCTCGCTCACCTCGTACCGCATCGAGTCCGGGACGCGCCCGTCGGCCGACGGCCGGAACACGTACGAGTACGGCGTGTTCGGCGTGCCCTCGACCTGGACGGTCACCTTGCCCCGGGCGGCCTCCGCGCGGATCTTCGTGCCCTCGGTGTTGGAGACGTAGGCGACGGGGATGCCGACCGGCTGGAACGGCCCGCTGAACGGCTTCTGCGAGATGGGCAGCGGGATCGGGCAACTGGCGGCCCTCTCGTTGAAGGCCAGGACGCCGGCCGCGCCCGCGTCCCTGATCGGGCCCACACGCTCGATCTGCAGGCCGCACACCGGCCCGAAGACCCCCTCGGCGGGCTCGGCGTCGATCAGCACGAGCGCGCCGCGCAGGTCCTTGCCCGCCAGCTCCTCCGGACGGCCCTTGCCCGCGTCGACCACCCGCAGGTTCTTGCTGCCCTCGAACGGGACGTACCCGGGGTGGATCTCACCCGCGTCGATCATGTGGACCCGGGAGACCGGGTGCAGGGTCGTGCGCTTGGAGGCGCGCATGGTCATGGTGACCTCGGGCACGCCCAGCTCCCACTGGCCGGTGAAGCGGAAGCCGCCCTTGGTGACCTTCTTGGTCGGCAGCACCCACGTCTTCTCCCACGCGCCGAGCGGACGGCCGGCCAGCAGCGTGCCGCCGAAGACCTTGCCGTTCGGCAGGGTGCGCTGGAAGAAGACGTCGTAGGTGTTGTTCAGCGGCTGCGCGGTCTTCGGGGCGCTGAAGCTGATCTCGGTGGCCTTGCGGGCGTCGAGGGTGATCTCGGTGTCGCCGGTGACGGTCAGCTCGGGCTCGAACAACCAGGCCCGGTTGGCGCGGTCGTCGCCGTCCATCCAGTCGAGCACCTGCAGCAGGCTGACGGTGCCGGCCGGGACGCGGGTGACGACCAGGCCCACGTCGTCGACGCGGTGGGGGCCGAGCTCGCCCTTGTTGCCGTCGACGTCCAGGACGTTCATGGCCGTCGGGGTGCGCGGCTTGCCGTCCCGGTCGAGGGTGCGGATGGTCAGGTCGTACTTGGGGACGTCCCGTACGGCGCCGAGCGGCGTGGTGAGCCGTACGCCGTCGGCCTCGGCCGTCACGGCCCCGCTGTAGGTCCCGACGCCGAGCTCGGCCGGGTCGAGGGTGATGGTGGTGGCGGCCGTGCCGCCCGCGGGGACGGTCAGCGTCGCGTCGGCGAGGGCCGGCTTCGCCCCGCCGCTCATCGTCGCCTTCAGCGTGAGCGTGACGGGCTGGTCGCCCAGGTTGCGGTAGGAGACCTCGCCGGTCTTCGGCGCGCTGCCGGTCTCCAGCAGGCCGAAGTCCACGCCGCCGCTGGTCGTGAAGACCTGCTGCCGGGTCGCGCGGTCCAGGTCCACCCGGCCGGCGCCCTGCTCGTACACGGTGAAGCCGTCGTCCTTGGAGGTGGACATCAGCGCGGTCTTGAGCTGCGGGCCCGTCCAGTCCGGGTGCTGCTGCGCCAGGATCGCTACGGCGCCGGCCACGTGCGGCGTGGCCATGGAGGTGCCGGACGCGCCGGTGTAGCGCTCGTCCACCGGGGAGCCCATGGTGGTGCCGGCCGCGCGCGCGGCCACGATGTCCACACCGGGCGCGGCGATGTCGGGCTTGAGCCCGCCGCCGGGGCGCGGCCCGCGGCTGGAGAACGCGGCGAGCTGGTCCTGCTTGTCCACGGCGGCCACGGTCAGGGCGGCGTCGGCCGCGCCGGGCATGCTGATCGTCTCGGTCTCGTACAGGTTGCCCGCGGCGACCACGAACAGCGTGCCGGTCTCGGCGGTCAGGTCGTTCACGGCCTGGCTGAGCGGGTCGGTGCCGTCGCTGGGCGGGCCGCCGAGGCTCATGCTGACGGCCTTGGCGCCGCTGCGCGCGGCCCACTCCATGCCCTCGATGATCCACGACTCCTGGCCGGAGCCGGTGTTGTCGAGCACCTTGCCGACGACGAGCTGCGCGCCGGGGGCGACGCCCTTGTACTTGCCGCCCGAGGCCGCACCGGTGCCGGCGATGGTGGAGGCGACGTGGGTGCCGTGCCCGTGCCCGTCCTGGACGGGCTCCTCCGGGACGAACGACTTGCTGTCGGCGATCTTCCCGGCCAGGTCGGGGTGGCCGGTGTCGGCGCCGGTGTCCAGCACGGCGATCTTCACGCCGGTGCCGTCCTGGCCGCGTTCCCACGCCTTGGGGGCGCCGATCTGCGGGACGCTCACGTCCAGGTCGGCCTTGACCTTGGCGTCCAGCCAGAGCTTGGCGATGCCGCCGCGCAGCGCGCCGGGCGCCTTGGCCAGCCCCTGCCCGCCGCCCTGTGCACTGTCCTGCCCGCCGCGTACGGCCTGCCAGAACGCGCCCGCCTCCGCCTTGGTGACGTCGAGGGCCGAGGCGTGGATGCTCTCCAGCGTACGGGTGGGGTCGCTGGCGGGTACGGCCGCGGCCGAGCGCTTCACGGCCGCCTCGGGCTGGTCGCCCGGGTACTGCACGATCACTGGCAGCCGCTTGGCGACGTCGTCGGCGTAGCCGTTCTCGGCCAGGTACTTGACGTCGAACAGCCGCCGGTCCACCAGCCCGGCCTGGACGGCGGCGACGGCGTCGTCCGGCAGCACGAAGACGCCGTCCGGGGTGAACTGGGTGAACAGGTTGATCCGGCGGCCGTCCTCGCGGGTGCCGGGAGCGGTCTCGATCCGGTACGTGCCTGCGGTGGACCGGTTGAGCTGGACCTTGTCACCCGTGATCAGCGTGACGACGACCTTCTTGGCCCGTACCCCGGTCAGGGCGACGTCCTTGACGGCGTCCGTGGTGGCTTCCGTGGCGACGGACGGCGCGGAGGGGGCGGGCGAGGTGGCCGGGGTGTCGGCCGAGGCCGGTACGGCGGTCAGTACGGCCGCGAGCGCGGTGACCGCGGTCAGCAGCACGCCTGTCCGGCGGACCAGCGGGGGGCGGGGCAATGCCATGGTGGCCTTTCTGGCGGGGGAGGGGGGTCAGACGGGTTCGAAGCCGTCCGGCGGCCGAGGGGGTTCCGGGGTCTCCTGATGTAGGGAGGGCCCATCCGGTAGGGGTTCGTCCGGATCCTGCTGGCCGGGGTCGTCGGTGGTGTCGGACATGCCGAAAGTGTCCAGGTATGCGTATGGGGTGGGGTATGGGGTGCCCTATGGGGAAAAATCCCCAATTTGGGGATTCAGTCGCCGGGGAGGAGGTGGCGGGCCAGCTCCGTCCGCGACCGCGCGCCGACCTTGCGCATGGCCGCGCTCACGTGCTTGTCCACCGTCTTCGGCGACAGGAACAGCTCCCTGGCGATCTCCTGGTTGGTCAGCCCCTCGGCCGCCAGCCGGGCCACCTGCTCCTGCCGGGCCGACAACGCGTGGTCGTTCCCCGCCTGCGCGGGCGTGCTCTGCGTCGCCGGCCGGACGCCCCACCTGCGGCCCAGCCCGGTCGCGCGGTCGAGGTCCCAGCGCGCCCCGAGGTCGACGTACGCGGTGACGGCCCGGCCGAGCCGGGTGGCGGCGGCCGGGTCGTCGAGGGCGAACAGGGCGGCGGCGGCGTGCTCGTCGGCCTGCGCGGCCTCGTACCTGGCCGGGACGCGTTCGAAGGCGTCGGCGGCGGCGGCGAACTCCGCCGCGGCCCGCTCCCACTGCCCGCCGGCCTCGGCCAGCAGGCCGCGGGCCTGCGCGAGCGCGGGCGCGGCCAGCGGCGCGTCGAGCCCGGCCAGCCGGGCGGCGTGCCGCGCGACGACGTCGGCGGCCTCGCCGGGGCGGCCCGCAGCCAGCAGCGCCTCGGTCAGTCCGGGCAGCGCCCGGACCGCCACCGGCCACAACTCGCTGGCCTCCCAGTGGACGCTCGCCTCGGCGACCGCCTCGATCGCCGGCTCCGGCTCGCCCCGCGCGGCGGCCAGCCTGAGCAGCATGGAGAGCGGCAGCACGAGGTCGTCGTACTGGCCGCGGGTGCGGGCCTCGGCGGCGACGTCGAGCAGCGGCGGCAGCGCGGCCTCCTGGCGGCCCTGCACCGCGCCCACGCAGGCGGTCACGATGTCGACGAGGATGCGTTCGTGCGGCTCGTCGCCGAAATGGTCGCGCAACTCCTGCATCTTCGCCGGCAGCCCCTGCCAGGAGCCCTCGAAGTAGTCGGCCGCGGCCAGGTTGACCAGGCAGCGCATTTCGAGCCGCCCGCGCAGGTCGGGCTCGGCGCCGTCCTCGACCGCCGCGGTCAGCAGGCGGCGGCCCTCACGATGGTGGCCGCCGAACAGGGCCGCGCCCCCGATGGAGCGGTACGCGTTCACCTCGCGGCGCAGCAGCCGCCGCCCGGCGGTCTCCCGCCGCAGGTCGTCGGTCAGCTCGGCCCAGCGCGGGTCGCCCATCACCACGAAGATCATCGCGATCTTGCCGAGCACCAGCATCCGCATGGCCGGGTCGGCGACGGCGGGCAGCGTCGCGAGCGCCCGCTCCAGCCAGGACCGGGTCTCCTCCAGCGGCAGGCCGCTCGGTGGCCGGCCGACCCAGGACATCGCCGCCGCCCCCAGCCCCGGCTCGCCGGACAGGTCCTCGGCCGCGCGGGCGAACGCCTCGCCGATGCGGGCGCCGTCGATGCGGGTGCGCTCCAGGTGCAGCGCGAGCAGCAGGCGCAGGTGGCCGCGCAGCGGAGGCGGCACGTCCTGCTCCAGCGCGCCGGTGACCAGGTCGGCGACCGGCGGTGGGCGCAGCAGTTCCAGGGCGGCCCAGCCGAGCCTCACCGTCAGCTCCGCCCGCCGGGCCGGGGGCAGGCCGGTGTCGTCGCGCAGCACGTCCTCCAGCAGGCGCGCGGCCTCGGCGTCGTCGCCCAGCCTGGACGCCTGCTCGGCGGCCTCGATGGCGGCCTCCACCCACTGCCCGGCCCGGCCCGCCTGGCGCAGGTGGTGGGCCAGGCGGCCCAGCGGGACCGGGCGCAGGCCGCGTACGGTGTCGGCGGCGGCGGCGTGCAGGGCCTGGCGGCGGCCGAGCGGGATCGCCTCGTAGACCGCCTGCGCCGCCAGCACGTGACGGAACCCGACCAGGCCGCCGGTGTCGGCGAACAGCCCGGAGCCGAGCACCTCGTCGATCGCGCCGACGTCGTTCCCGGCGAGCTCGGCGACCGGCATCGGAAGCCCCAGTACGGCGGCGCGTTCCGCCACCTCCTTGGCCCCGGCGGAGAGCCGCGCCACCCGTTCCTGCACCGAGGCGCGCACGCCGCTCGGCACGTCGAGCTCCTCCAGCGCCCGCCGCGCCCAGCCGCCCTCCCAGCGGATGAGCGTGCCGCGGGTGCGCAGCAGCGCCAGCAGCTCCTGAACGGCCAGCGGCAGGCCGGAGGCCCGCAGGCACAGGTGCTCGGCGAACTCGGCCGTCACCTCCTCGGCCTCCAGGATCGCCGAGGCCATCACCCGCGTCTGGGTGGTGTCGAGCGGCGGCAACACCAGATGCTCGGCCGCGATCGTGTCGGGGGCGCGCGCCGTGATCGCGCGCACCGCCCCGGACGCCTCCTCGCCCCGGTACGTCAGCACCACCCGCAACGTGCCCGGCAACACCGACATCAGGTACGTCAGGAACTCGACCGTCTGCCCGTCGGCCCAGTGGAGGTCCTCCACCGCCAGGACGGCGGGACCGAGCGCGGTCAGCACCTCGGCGAGCCCCCGGAAGACCCGGTGGCGTTCGGCCGCCCGGTCGTCGAGCGGCGGCGGCGTCTCGGGCAGCACCCCGGCCAGTTCCGGCAGCAGCTCGCGCAGCGCCCCCGCGACCGGCGACAGGGCCGCACCGGCCAGCTCGGACGCGCGCCCGCGCAGCGCCTCGACGACGGGCCCCAGCGGGAACGGCTCCCTGATCTGCACGCAGGCCCCGGCCAGCACCCGCAGGCCGGCCACCGCCGGACCGCCGAGCAGCTCGGACGTCAATCGCGACTTCCCGATGCCGGCCTCGCCCTCGACGACGGCGACGGCGGGCGCCCCGGCGACCAGCGCGACGAGCCGAGCGAGCTCCTTCTCCCGCCCCACCAGAACCGGGGAGACCACCCGCCCAGCACGCACCCGCTCATTCAACTGCACGGGAAGTCCGAGATCAACGTCACCCCCCTGCCGGACACCCCCGGGGGAGGTCAGGCGGGGGCGATGCCGTCGTAGTCGATCAGCAGGTGGCGGGGGCCGCGCAGGACGGCGCTCGGCCGGTACGGCGGCGGGTCGGCCACGAGCCGCGGATTGCGCAGCCTGCGTACCAGCTCGCCCAGCACGACCTGCGCCTCCAGCCGGGCCAGCGGCGCGCCGAAGCAGTAGTGGACGCCCCCGCCGAACCCCAGGTGCTCGTTGGGCCTGCGGCACGGGTCGAACCGGTCGGGCTCGCTGATGTGCGCCGGGTCGCGGCTGCCCGCCGCCACCGCGAGCACGACGGGCGACCCGGCCGGGATCGTGACGCCGCCGACGACGACGTCGTCGAGGGTGACCCGCGAGGACACGAGCTGCACCGGCGGCTCGTAGCGCAGCAGCTCCTCGACCGTCGTGATGACGAGATCGGGGTCGGCGCGCAGGCGTTCCAGCAGGGCGGGGTCGCGCAGCAGGGTGAGCATGCCGTTGGCGATGAGGTTGATCGTGGTCTCGTGCCCGGCGATGAGCAGCAGCAGGGAGGTGGCGACGACCTCCTCCGGCGTCATGCGGCCGTCGGGGCCCTCGTAGGTGACGAACCCGGACAACATGTCGTCGCCCGGCTCCTGCCGCCGGGCCTCGGCCAGCCCGGCGAGGTAGCGTTCCAGTTTCTCCGCCACCGCCTGGCGCTCGCGGGCCCGTTCGGCGCGCTGCTCCTCGCCCGGTCCGAGGGTCTCGACGATCGCGTCGGCCCAGGCGTGGAACTGCTGCTCGTCCTCGGCCGGTACGCCGAGCAGCCGGCAGATCACCGCGATCGGCAGCGGGTAGGCGACCTCGTCCACGACGTCGGCCCGGGTCTTGCCCGCGATGGCGTCGATCAGCTCGGTGGTGACGGTCAGCATCATGGGACGCAGCCCGTCCACGACGCCCGGCGAGTGCGGCGGCCCGAAGTGGCGCATGGTCAGGCGGCGCAGCCGGTCGTGCTCCGGCGGGTCGAGCCCGATGAAGGCGGGCGCGTGTTGCGGCGTCGGCGGCGCGGAGGCCAGGTTGCGCCGGTCGGAGCTGATCCGCGGGTCGTGCAGCAGCTCGACGATCTCCCGGTACGTGCTGACGACGTACGTGCCGTCCTCCAGCCGCGTCACCGGGTTGCGGCGCAGCTCCCCGAGGAACGGATACGGGTCGGCGCGGCCCGACGGGTCGAGGATGCGCTGGAAGGCGGCGTCCGATGTCATGTCCTGCACTCCTGTCTCCGGCGGTCGGCCCAATGCTCAGTACGGTGGTCAGCTCGGCGGCGTGTGCAGCAGCGAGGCGCGGCGTTCGGCCGGGTCGTGGCCGGTCACCACGACCGTCGCCCCCTCGGCCGCGATCAGCCGCTCGGGCACCCTGGCCGGTACGGGCCGCGCCTCCCCCCGCCGGTCGACGTGCCGGAAGTCGGGCGGGAACGGCGTGGCCCGCTCGATCAGCCGCTGGTAGAACTCCAGCCACATCCCCTGGTCGAAGGTGACCGCGGCGGTGATCCGGCCCTGGTAGCCGTAGACGGCGACGAAGCGGCGCTCGTCCGTCGAGCCCTGCGTGACGACGAGCTCGTCGGCGAACGTGGGCACGCCGACCGACTTGATGTTCACCCCGAACTGGCTGGACCAGAACACCGGCACCGACAGGTGCGGCCAGCGCTGGGTCTGGTCGCTGACCATGTTGTGCGCCGCGATCTCGGCCTGGGTGACCGCGTTCCCCCAGTGCTCAAGCGTCATGAACTGGTACTGGTACAGCGGGTGCGGGAAACGCGCGATGTCGCCGGCGACGAAGACGTCGTCGGTCACCAGGCCGTTGGTGTCCACGGCGCGGCAGCCCGCGTCGCAGGCCACGCCCCACACGCCGGCGGCCAGCCGCGCGGCCAGGAGCCACTCGACGTTGCGCACCGAGCCGAGCGCGACGACGGCGACCTCGGCCTCGACCGTGCTGCCGTCCGACAGGTGGGCGCCGCGCAGCCGTCCGTGCCCGTCGCCGTCCAGGGAGGTGACCGTCGTGTCGCACCGCAGGTCCACGCCGTGGTCGCGGTGAAGCTGGGCGGCCACGTCGCCGATCACGCCGCCGAGCGCGTTGACCAGCGGGGCCGGGCCGCGTTCGACCACCGTGACGGGCAGGTCCAGCTCGCGGCAGACCGAGGCGATCTCGCTGCCGGTGAACCCGGCTCCCAGGATGAGCACCCGGTTCGGGCGGGCGGCCAGCGCCTGGCGCAGGCGGGCGGCGTCCTCCATGGAACGCAGCGTGTGGACGCCCTCCAGCCGGCCCTCCTCCTCGTTCGGCCAGGGCCGGGCGCGGGTGCCGGTGGCCAGCAGGACCCGGTCGAAGCCGACCTCGCGGCCGTCGGCCAGCAGGACGCGTTTACCGGCCATGTCGAGACCCGTCGCCGGGGTGCCCCACAACCACTCGGCCTCGACCTCGCGCAGGTGGGGCAGCATGACGTGGTCGGGCGCCACCTGCCCCAGGAGCACCTGCTTGGACAGCGGCGGCCGGTCGTACGGTTCGCTGCGCTCGTCGCCGATCACCGTCAGCGACCCGGTGAAGCCCTCCCGCCTGAGCACGCCGGCGGCCCGCGCCCCGGCCAGGGACGCGCCGACGATGACGATGTGCCCGTCGGTCATCCCGCGCGCCGCCGTGGCGGGCGGCTCGGGCGTGAGCCGGGTCGCCGTCCAGTCGAGGTGGATGGCCTGGACCGGGCAGGCCGCCGCGGCGCGTAGCACGTGCTCGCGCTGCTCGTCGTCGGGGGCCAGGTCGTACAGGAGGGACTCCTCGCGCATGGTGAAGACGTCGGGCGCGAGGAAGGCACACTGCCCGTACCCCTGGCAACGCGTCAGATCGACGACGACTTTCACCGGCCATCCCCCCCGTCGAGCGAGCCACGCGCCCGCTCCCCGGCGGGGCGTGCCCGGCCCGGAATGGCCTACCCCTGCCGTCCGCGCCCGTAGCCTGCCCGCGGCGATCCTGCCCGTGTCTTTAGGCGGGCCGGAGGGAAACCACGCCATGCCCGTACGGCCGCGCCCGCCGGTGACGTTCCGGCACCGTAACCAGGCATTCGGACGCTCGGTAGGCATTTGTCAGTGATCGCCGATAACGTTCCGCGCATCGCGGCGGCGGAGAACCGCGCCTCGACTCATTCCCCATGGCTTCACGATGAAAGGCGGCGGCAATTGGGTTGGCTGGCTGCGGGCGACGCGTACGAGGTCGCCCTCATAGAAGGCCGGGTCACGGCCAGGGCCACGTCCGGCCGGTCGGCCGGGCGGCAGCTGAAGACGTTGCCGAAGGCGGTGCGCGAGCACCCCGAGGCGGACCGGCTGCGCCGCTTCGCCGAATGGCTCGACCGGCACGCCGCGTCGTGCGTGGCGCAGGTGGACACCTGGATGGTGTCCTCGTTGCCGGTGCCGACCGAGGTGATCGCCCGCGTGTGGCCGGACGAGGCGTGGCAGACGGCGCTGCGCGACGTGGCGGTGGTCGGCGACGACCCCGACGAGGTGGGCTTCCTGCGGGACGCGACCGCCACGGGCGAGCTGCGCGTGGTGAACCTCGACGGTGAGACCGTCCGGCTCTCCCCGCGCACCGTGACCCTGCCGCACCCGGTGTTGCTGCCCGACCTCGACGACCTGCGCGAGTTCGCCGCCGAGCTGGGCATCACGCAGAAGGTCGAGCAGATCCACCGGGCCATCTGGCGCAAGCCCGCCGACCAGGCCGAGGGGGTGCGCCAGGTGAAGGACTTCGCGGGCGGCACGTACGCCTCCAGGTTCGGCGTCGCGGCCCGTGCCACCCAGCTCGGCTACCGGGTCTCCGGCGGCTTCGCCACCTGCGGCGTACACGACGCCGGCCGGCTCACCGAGGCCGCCGTATGGATCGGCGAGCCGTACTGGGACAGCGAGACGTCCACGGGCGATCTGACGTGGCGCGACCAGGACGGCAGGACCCTCGCGCTGCGCGAGGTCGGCCCGGTCGCCTGGTCGGAGGGAATGCGGATGGCCGCGGCGCTGTACGCCGGGCGGCAGGTCGAAGAGGGGAAGAGCGCATGACCGGCAGGACGTCCGACACGACCGCCTCCGAGGCGGAGGAGATGCTCGACGCCGGCGCGGTGCTGCCGGCCGGCGCCGAGGGGGCGGGGGAGCGGGCCGTGCCGCTGGTGGCCCGCGCCTACCGGCACCCCGGTCTCGACGACCGGGTGATCGTGCGCCTGGTCACCGAGGAGCTGAGCACCGCCGAGGACGCGGCGGCCGGCTTCCTCGGCATGGTGCCCGAGGGCGAGGCCGCCGTGGTCGGCCTGGGCCTGCGGCGCTCGCTCGGCTTCCCCGAATGGGTGCTGGTCCACCACCCCCAGGACGGGCACCACGCCCTGGCCGTCGTGCCGGAGCTGGAGCGCGTCGCCCGGCAGGCCAGGTCCAAGCCCAAGATGGCCCTCGACGCCTACCAGCGCCTGGCCGGGCAGCTCGCCGCGTCCGTCCCGCACTTCCTGCCGACCTTCTACGAGCAGGCCGCGCGGGTCTTCGCCGCCGTCGACAACACCCAGTACGCCGGGCAGCTCTTCTCCGCCGCCCGCAGGGCCGAGGCCCAGCACGGCCTCGCCGTCGACGAGGACCGGCTGGACGCGGTGTTCCTGGAGTTCGCGCTGGCCGGGGCGCTGCCGGTCAAGGCGCTGTCCGGGTACGCCAAGGAGCTGACCGCCCGCCTGCCCGCCGCGGAGGCGCTGCTCAGGTACGCGCGGCTGTGCGTACGCAGGACCGCCGGCGGGCTGGCCCCCGCGGCGCAGATGGCCGCCGACATCCGCAGGCTCGCCAAGGCCGCCGGCGTGGACGCCGAGACGGCCGAGCAGGACTACCTGGCCGAGGTGCTGGCGCTGCCGGCCGTCATGCAGGCCCCGACCGGCTGGTGGAAGTCCCACGCCCCGGCCGTCGCGGCGCTGGCCCGGCAGCGGCCCGAGCTGCGGGGCACGCTGCTCGACGTCATCCCGGACAGCCACGACCGGGAGCTGCCGGGCATCTGGCTCGACATCCTGGAGAGCGCGGGCGCGACCGCCGGCCTCCACGCCGACGTACCGGAGCGGGAGCACGCGGCCGACGGCGCCGCGGGCTGGCTGCGCAGGTTCCTCGCCGCCCGGCAGCGGGCCTGGGGCGTGGCGCCGCACCTGCCCGCGCTGCACGCGCTGATCGAGCGCATGGCCGACCGGCTGCGCGACGAGCTGGCCGCCGGCGGCGGGACGATCTCGGTCGAGGACGACCCCGGCCTGATCGACCTGCTGCTCGCCCTCGGCGTTCCCGTGGCCGACCCCGGCGACGGCGCCCGGCTCCGGCTGGCCCACTGGGCCGAGCGGGAGGACCGCCGCGACCTGCTCGCGCTGGCCGCCGACGGCCGCTTCCACACCGCCTTCCGCCACGGCGCCGACTACCTGGACGCCGACGACGAGGGCCGGGCCACCGTCCGGGCCCTGGCCGCCTCGCCCGGCGGGCGTCCCATGCTGACCGAGTGGGTACGCCTGGTCGCCCGGCGTTCGGCCGCCGCCGGCCTGCCCACCCTGCCCGACGCCCTGCGCCGCCTGGCCTGGCTGCCCGGCGAGGCCCTGGCCCTGGCCGAGGACGAGGTGCGCCAGGCCGTGACCGACGCCGACGTGGCCGGGGTGCTGGCCCGCGCCCTGCGGGCCGGGATCATCGACGAGCTGGGCTGGCCCGCCTTCGAGGAGGCCGACGCCGAGCTCGTGCCGGAGAAGGACGTCGACGACCTCGTCGTGTGCGACGCCTGGCCCCACCTGGTCGTCGCGGGCACCGCGCAGGCTCGCGTGCTGACCGCCGACGGCGTCGTGCTCACCCACGACCTGCGCATCCCCAGGGACGACACCTGGAGCGATCCCGGCTTCCACTACGTGGACGGCGAACTGCTCGTCTACTGGGACTCCCGCGACCGCGTCAACGGGCTGCGCGGCTACTGGCACACCGCCGCCGACCGCCCCCGCGACCTCGACGGGACCGACCGCAGCCGGGGCACCCGGCTGGACTACTACACGGGCGAGGACCCGGTCAGCCTCCCCGTCCCCGGCGGCGGCCGCACCACCGGGTACGGCGTGCTGCACGCCGGCGACACGGCCGTCCCCGACGAGCGTCCCGTCCTCACCGACGGCACCTCGTTCTGGGCGTGGGTCTGGGCCGAGCGTGACAGCGGCTGGTACGAGTTCGACCCCGCCGGCGGCCAGCTCGGCAGGAAGTCGCTGCCCGGCTTCCTCGCCGGCGCGTCGCAGGACAGGCCCGCCGAGGGATGGCTGCTGCCCGCCCCCTCCGCCGATCCCACCCCGGTCGGCACCCCCGTGGACGGCCTGTACGGCCTGCGCGTGACCGAGCTGCCCGACGGCTCCCACCGCGCCGAGGACCTGTCCGGCATCGCCGTGACGCTGCCGCCGGAGGCCGGCGTACCGGCCCGCGTGCTGACGTTCCCCGGCGCGGAACGGCCCTGCGCCGTCGTGCGCTCCAGCTACCGGATCAGCCTCGTGGACGCCGACGGCGTGCTGGCCGAGTTCAGGACGGACGCCAGGCCCGGCGCGTTCGGCGCGGGCACGCTCATCCTGCCGCCCGAGCGCTACTGGAACTGCCTGCGTCCCCGCGACCCCGAGGGTTCGGCGGCGCTGCGCCGCATGGACCGCGAGACGGCCGCGTCCCTGCTGGAGGCGGCCGAGCCTCAGGGCGCGGACCTGCCCGCGGCGATCCGCGTGCTGCTGCCGGGCGTGACCCACGAGTCGCTGCTCAAGGGCCTGGCCGGCGTCGTCGGCTTCGCCGCCGCCCAGCAGGCCGCCGTGCGTACCGTCGTGGGCAACCTCACCCGCGCGCTGGCCGGCGGTCCCGTCGAGGAGCAGGGCCCGTCCGGGCCCACGGACCTGCTGCTGGACGAGGCGCTCAACGGCGTCGGCGGCGGCCACGGCTACCACCGGCACAGCCGCGACGCCGTCGTCCAGCAGATCCGGGCGGCCGGCCGGGCGCTCGCCGCCGCGCCGGAGCGGCCGGAGGTGCCCAACCACCTCCGCCTGCCCGGACTTCCGGCCACCGGCCTGCGGTGGGAGCGGCTGCTCGACCACCTCGCCGCCGTGGCGTACCGGACGGCGGCGCCGACGACCCCGGCCGCGCACCGCGACGCGCTGCGCACGCTGCTGGACGAGCTGCGCGACGGCGGCCTGCCCACCTCGGCCGGCTCGGCACGCTGGCGCGGCATGACGCTGAGGCTCAGGCGCGAGCACATGGTCGTGACCGACGGCACCCCGTCCGGGGGCTCGCTCTCCGGCGTGCTGCCGCTGGGCGGCGGCGCGTTCGTCCTCTTTCTCGATGCCCGGGAGGCCGGCCTCGACGAGCTCGAATGGACGGCGCTGTGCCACGACCCCGCCGGGACGTTCGAGGTGCCCGCGCCCTACACGGCCGCGGACTCCTCGCCCGTCGGCGGGGACCGGGAGGCGGGCTGGCTGGAGGCGTTCCTCACCGAGCTGGCCGAACGCGGCCCGGCGCCCTGGCACGCCGCCGCCGCCGAGGAGTTCGCCCGGCTCACCGGGGTCTCGCAGACCGCCGCGCGGCTGGTCGTGGCCGGGTTCCCGCACGTGGACACCTACGATCGGACGTTCCTCGACAAGGAGGCCCGCACCACGATCGGCGTGAAGGTGGCCGAGGCCGCCGTCGCCAAGGACGAGCTGCGCGCGCTCGACGAAGGCGTGCGGCGGGCCGTCACCGCGGCGCTGCTGCCCGCCGACCCGGCCCTGCTGTGGACCGGCGGGCCCGACGTGGCCGCCGCCGCGCGGGTCTGGAACGACCGCGTCGGGCAGCGGCTCGCCCTGCCCGAGTGGCTGCTCGGCGAGGCCGCCCGCACCCTGCGCACCGGCCGGGACGCGGCGTACGCCCTGCGTGGCGTGCTCGGCGCCGACCATCCCGAGCTGAGCGTGGACCTGGAGTGGGAGGTACGCGGCGACCGCGTCCACTCCGTCGGCCAGGGCACCGGGTTCACCGGCCAGTCGCTGGTCATGGCCGTCACCGCGGCCGGCTGGCTGGCCCACCGGCTGCCGGCCGGGCACCCGCTGCGCGCCGGGCTGCCCGCCACGCTGTCGGCGGTCCGCGACCGGCTCGCCAACCCCGCGCTGCTGATCGACCTCGACAGGTACGTCGGCCTGCCCGCGTTCAGGAAGGTCGCCGGCACCCCGACCGAGGTCCGCGACGGCTACGAGCGGTACGGCGCGCTCATCATGGCCACCCACGACAGCCAGCCCTCGCCCGCGATCCGCCCCGACCTGCTCGACCCGGCCGGCGAGGACCCGTACCTGCGGGCCCTGATCGGGCTCAACGGCTCCTTCCCCGCCGTGATCGCGCTGCGCACGGTCCTCGACCCCCGCTTCGCGGCGCTGCTGGACGATCCCGGCGACCCGCGGCAGGGCGACCGGGACGCCGACGGCACCTGGTGGCCGCAGGACCCCACCCGGTCCGTGCCCGACCTGGTCGTGGACGCGGCCAAGGCGTACGGGCTGGGCGAGGACGCCGCCGCCGTCTACCTGATGTTGCTGGCCATGCCCGACCCGGCCGACCGCAACGTCTCCCGGTGGACCGGCTGGAAGCCGGCCAGGCTCAAGGCGGCGCGGGCCGAGCTGGCCGCGACCGACCTCGTCGTCCAGGCCGTACGCACCCGCGCCGGGCGCTCGTTGTTCCTGCCCGGCGGCTGGTCGGAGCAGGTGACGCCGCGGCTCCCGCTGGAGCAGTGGAAGCTGCCCATGTTCGTCCGGGACGTGGGCCTCGGCGGCCCCATCGTGCCCGCCGAACCCGTGGCCGACCTCTACGACCGGGCCTGGCGCCGCGTACAGGACGGCGACGTGCCCCGCTTCGAGCGGCTCGACGTCAAACGCGGCCGTCGCCGCTGACCTGTCCCTTCTCACTTCCCTAAGGACCGGAAAACCCCATGACCCTCACCGACGAGGCGACCTCCGCCACGCAGGTGGTCTCCGCCGAGCAGCGGTACGCCACCGAACTGGCCTTCCTCGCCGTCCACGACGACGGCCCGCGCCCGCCCGGCTGGCTGCTGACGCCGCGCGCCGTCGTGACCTTCATCTGCGGCAGCGGCGAGGAGACCCTCAGCCTGCCCGCCGGCTCCCTGCCCGCCCGCGACGACCTGCCGTCCAAGCTGCGCGTCGCGCCCAAGTTCGTCGGCGAACGCGCCCTGGTCGAACGGTGTGTCGTGACGCTCGCCGGCGAGCGCGGCCTGCTCCTGGTCGGCGAGCCCGGCACGGCCAAGTCGATGTTGTCGGAACTGCTGGCCGCCGCCGTCTGCGGCACCAGCGCGCTCACCGTCCAGGGCACCGCCGGCACCACCGAGGACGCCTTCCGCTACGGCTGGAACTACGCGCTGCTGCTGGCCCAGGGGCCGAGCCGGGCCGCGCTGGTGGACTCGCCGGTGCTGACCGCCATGCGGTCCGGGCGGGTGGCCAGGATCGAGGAGATCACCCGCTGCCTGCCCGAGGTGCAGGACGCCCTGGTGTCGATCCTGTCCGACCGGCGGGTCAGCGTCCCCGAGCTGGCCGGGACCGACGAGGCGCAGGTGGCCGCCGTGCCCGGGTTCACCGTGATCGCCACGGCCAACCTGCGCGACCGCGGCGTGTCGGAGATGTCGGCCGCGCTCAAGCGGCGCTTCAACTTCGAGACCGTCGATCCCATCTCCGACGCCGCGGCCGAGACGTCCCTGGTCCGGCGGCAGGCCACGGCGGTCGTCCAGCGGGCCGGGGCCGGGTTCGCCGTGGACGACGCGGTGCTCGAAGCGCTGGTCACGGTCTTCCGCGACCTGCGTACCGGGCGGTCCGGGGAGGGCTGGGACGTGGAGCGGCCGGGCACCGTGATGTCCACGGCCGAGGCCGTGCAGGTGGCCGCCTCGCTCGGCGTGGCCGCCGCGTACCTGCCGAGTGGTGACGTCCTGGACCTGGTGCCCGGTCACCTGCTGGGCGTCGTACGCAAGGACGACCCGGCCGACCACGGGCGGCTGCTCGGCTACTGGGACGGTCCGGTGCGGCGCCGCGCCGAGGACGGCTCCGCCATGTGGCGCCGCCTCTGGGATCTCCGGGAGAGCCTGCGTTGACCGCCCACCCCCTCACCTCGCCCGATCCGGCCGGCCCTGAGCCGGATGAGCCGGATCAGCCGGCCGGTTCCGGCACGGGCGACCCCCGGCGGGCGGTGGCGGCGCTGGCCGCGGCCACCCGGCCGTACCTGCTGGGGGTGCGCCACCACAGCCCGGCCCTCGCGGCGGTGCTGCCCGAGCTGCTGGACGCGGCCGATCCTGATGCGGTGTGCGTCGAGCTGCCGGCCGACTTCCAGCCGTGGTTGCCGCACCTGGCCGACCCCGCCACCCTCGCCCCGGTCGCCCTGGCCGGGAACGGGCCGGGCGGGCTCGGCTTCTACCCGTTCGCCGACTTCTCGCCGGAGCTGGTGGCGATCCGGTGGGCGTTCAAACGCGGGGTGGAGGTGTTGTGCTGCGACCTCCCGCTGCCGGACCCGGCCTGGCACACCCCCACCGATCCCGCAGGTGAGGCCGGTGAGGCCGACCGGCCCGCCTTGGAGGTGCGCCGGTTCGCCGACGCGCTGGCCGCCTCGGGCACCGGGCGGGCGGGTGATGACATGTGGGACCGGGCCGTGGAGGTGCTGGCGCCGGGTTGCGAGCCCGAGTCCGTACGCCGGGCCGCCCTCGGCGTCGGCTGGGCGTTGCGGCGCGACGCGGTGACCGGTGGCGGCGTCCAGGCCAGGGACCTGGCACGCGAGGCGCACATGCGGCGCGTCGTGGCCGCCGCCGCGGCCGGTGGCCGCCGGGTCGCCGCCGTGATCGGCGCCTTCCACGCCCCCGCCCTGCTCGCCGACGCGGACACCGCCGAGGCCGCCACGGCGGTGCCCGCCGCGTCCGACGTGGTCACCTCGCTGGTCCCGTACGCCTTCGACCTGCTCGACTCCCGGTCCGGCTACCCGGCCGGCATCCGGGACCCGCGCTGGCAGCAGGCGGTGTTCGAGGCGGGCGGCGTACCGGACCGGGTCAGGGACGGCGCCGCGCGGTCGATCACCGACCTGTGCAGGGAGCTGCGGGCCGCCGGGCACACCGCCGGCACCGGCGAGGCCGTCGAGACGCTGCGCCTGGCGTGCGACCTGGCCCGCCTGCGCGGGCTGCCCGCCCCCGGCCGCGGCGAGCTGCTGGAGGCGGTCACGACCGTACTCGGCCAGGGTGAACCCCTGGGACGCGGACGGGCGCTGGCCAAGGCGCTCGACGCGGTGTTCGTCGGGACGGCCAGGGGCCGCACCGCCCCCGGCACCCCGCGCTCCGGCCTCGGCCCCGCCGTCGAGGAGGAGCTCGCCGCGCTCAGGCTGCCCTGCCCGGACGACCCCGACCCCCGCGAGGTACGCCTCGACCCGCTCCGCTCCGAGCTGGACGCGCGCCGCGAGGTGCTGCTGCGCCGGCTGCACGTGTGCGGCGTCGGCTACGGCGAGCCGATCCAGGTCGCGGGCACCGGCGACGGCACCGCGCTCAGCACCAAGTGGCGCCTGTCCTGGACCCCGGCAGTCCCGGCGCTGCTGGACCTGGCGGGCGTCCGGGGCGTGACCGCGGCCCAGGCGGCGGCGGGGACGTTGCGGGAGGCGTACCGGCGCGAGTCCGCGGACGGCGGGCCCACCTGCCGCACGATCCTCGACGGGCTGCGCGCCGCCGCCCGCTGCGACCTGCCGGAGCTGGTCGCGGTACGGCTGGAGGACGCCGCCGTCACGCTGCCCGCCACCGCCACCCTCCCCGAACTGCTGGACGCCCTCGACCTCATGGAGGCGCTGCGCCGCGAGCACCTGCCCGGCACCACGCCCGAAGGGCGCGAGCAGGCCGGCGAGCTGACGGTCACGCTGCTGGAGGCCGCGGTCCGCGCGCTGCCCGGACTCGCCGGCAGCGACCGGCCCGAGGACGCGGTCGCGCTGGTCGAGCTCGCCACGCGGGCCGGCGAGGACCGGCTGGGGTTGCGGATGGACGACGCCCTGGGCGCGCTCGCGCGTACCGGCGCGCCGCTGGTCCAGGGGGCCGCGCTGGCCGCCCGTGTACTGCTCGACCTGGACGGCCCCGGCCTCCTGGGCGCGCGGGCCGCCGGGTGGATCGACGCCGCCACCACCCCGGACGGCCGCCGCCGCCTGAGCCTGCTGCTGACCGGCGTGCTCACGGCCGCCGGACCGCTGCTCCAGACCGCGCCCGCCGCGCTCGGCCCGCTGATGGACCGGGTGGACGAGCTGGCGGACAAGGAGTTCCTGGACCGGCTGCCGGCGTTGCGCGGCGGGTTCGACACGCTCGCCCCGGCGGCGCGCGGCCGGGTGCTGGCGGCGGTGTCGGAACGGCTGGGCGACCGGCCCGACCTGGCGCTGGGCGCGCCGCCCGACCTGCTGGCCGCCTGGACCGCCGCCGACCTGGCGGGCCTCGCCGCCCTCCGGACCCTCGGCCTCCAGACCCCGTCCACCCCCCTCAACCCCTCCCCGTCCGACACCGTGGTCCCTTCCGCGGATGGTGTTCCCGGGTCCGGGCCGAGGGAGCCGCTCATCGGGCCGGCCGACCGCTGGCGGTTGCTGCTCGGCCGGGAGCACGAACGGCTGCCCGCCGGCGCCCGCCCGTACGCCCGCGCCCTGGACGAGCTCTACGGCACGGGACGCGGCGAGGGCGCCGACGACTTCGAGCAGGGCGACACCGGCGGCCAGGGCGAGCCGTTCCCGACCGCCCGCGAATGGGCGGACGAGCTGGAGTCCCTGTTCGGCGGCGACGTACGCGAGGAGGTGCTGGCCAGGGCCGCCGACGCGGGACGGCACGACGTGCTGTCCGAGCTGGACCCCGACGCCGTACGCCCCTCGGTCGAGCTGCTGACCTCGGTGTTGTCCCTGGCCGGCGGGCTGCCCGAGCAGCAGGTCGCCAGGCTCAGGCCGCTCGTCCGCCGCCTGGTGGCCGAGCTGACCCGCGAGCTGGCGACCCGGCTGAGACCCGCGCTGACGGGCCTGGCCAACCCGCGCCCGACCAGGCGTCCGGGCGGCCGGCTCGACCTGCCGCGCACGCTGCGCGCCAACCTGGCCCACACCCGCCGCCTCGACGACGGGTCGCTCGTGGTGGTGCCGGAACGGCCGGTGTTCAGCACGCGCTCCAGGAAGGAGGCCGACTGGCGGCTGATCCTCGTGGTGGACGTGTCGGGGTCGATGGAGGCCTCGGTCATCTGGTCCGCGCTGACCGCCGCCGTCCTCGCGGGTGTGCCGACGCTCTCGACGCACTTCCTGACGTTCTCCACGAAGGTGATCGACCTGACCGACAGGGTGGACGACCCGCTGTCCCTCCTGCTCGAAGTGCGGGTCGGCGGCGGTACGCACATCGCCGCCGGGCTCGCGCACGCCCGGACGCTGGTGACCGTGCCGAGCCGTACGCTCGTGGTCGTCGTCAGCGACTTCGAGGAGGGTTACCCCGTGGGCGGCCTGCTCGCGGAGGTGCGTTCGCTCGCCGGGTCCGGCGTACACCTGATGGGCTGCGCGGCGCTCGACGACCAGGGCGTGCCCCGCTACTCGCTGCCCATCGCCCAGCAGCTCGTCGCGGCCGGGATGCCCGTCGCCGCGCTCAGCCCGCTCGCCCTCGCCCGCTGGGTGGGCGACCGCCTCCGGGGAGAAGTCCGGTGAACACCTCAGCAACGCTCCCGCCCGCCGCGCCGCACGTGGTGGCCGCCGCCGTCGACGGCCTGACCAGCAGGTTGCGCAAGAAGCTGGACGCGGCCGTCGACCAGTACGCGGCCCTCGACCGGGTGGCCGACGGGACGGACCTGGTGATCACGTGCGGCGAGGACGCGGTGGTCACGCTCTCGCCGGGGTCGTCGGGGGCGATCGAGGAGGAGGGGCAGACACGCTGCTCCTGCCTCCTCGCGCCCCGCTGCCTGCACCGCGCGGCCCTGCTCACCGCCTGCCCGCTGGCCGACCCCGCGCCACCCTCCGGCGACCTGCCGGAGACCGAGGTGACCACCCCCGTACGAACGCCACCACCGCCCGCGGACCCACAAGCCGCCGCCACGGACGAGCGGACACCCGAGCCGGCACCGGCCGGTGCGGTGCCGGAAGTCGCGCAGTCCGGCGCGGTGCCGGGGGCCGCGCAGGTGGCGGCGGCCGGTGGGTTGTGGCGGGCGGCGGCCGCGGTGTTGTCCGCGGGCGTGCCCGGGGCCGGCGCGGTGCCGCAGGCGGAGTTGCTGCGGGCCGCGCACACCGCCCGCCTGGCCGGGTTGCCCAAGGCCGAGGCCGCCACGCTGCGGGTGGTCCGCGGGCTGCGCGCGGCCCGTGCCCGGTACGACGGCCACCGCCTGGCCGACCTGGTGTCGGCCCTGCGTGAGCTGCTGCTCACCGTGGGCCGGCTGGCGGCCTCCGATCCCGACCCCGCGCTGGTCGGCACTGTACGGCGCGGCTACAGCCCGAACGGCGGTCTCAAGGTCTACGGCGTCTTCCGCGAGCCCGTGATCAGCAGCACCGGCTACGGCGGCGTGGTCACCCACCTCGTCACCGAGGACGGACGCTGGTTCTCCGTGGCCGACGTCAAACCCGGCGGCCCCGCCCGCGCCCGGGGTGCGGCCACCGCGACGGTCGCCATCGGCGCGGCCATGATGAGCCACGCCCACCTGGCCCGGGGCGGCCTGCTGATCGCGGGCGCGACCGTGTCCCCGGACGGCCGCCTCGGCGCGGGCAAGGGCGTACGGGCCACCCCGGTCGCGGGCCTGGCCTGGACGGACGGGCCGCTCGGCACGCTGTTCGCCCGTCCGCTGAGCGAGGCGGCAGGGGAGCGGTTGTCGGCGGGGGCGTGGAGCGAGGAGGAGTCGGCCGAGCAGGTCAGGGAGCCGGTGGGCTGCGACCTGGTGATCGTCGGCGCGGCGGGCGACCACGTACTCGCCCGCGAGCTCCTGCCGACAGGAGACCGCGCGCCTCAAAACGGAGGCGCGCAGGACGAAGGCGCGCCGGACGAAGGGCAGGGAGGCCCGGCGGTCCGGGAGGAAGGGCAGGGAGGCCCGGCGGTCCGGGAGGAAGGGCCGCTGATCCGGCTGGTCCCCGCCAACCGGCATCCCGATCTCGCGCACGTCGAGAACCTGCGGCGGCTGGCCTCGCGGCCCGGCCTGCGCGTACGGGTGGTGGCCAGGGTCGAGCCCGATCGGGCCGCGACGCTGGTCCCGCTCGCGGTGGGCCCGGTCGCGGGCGAGGAGGCCACGCTGAGGCTGCCCCCCGAGTGGCGGGACCGGGCCGACCTCGGCTACGACCGCCTCCAGGGCTCGCACCTCCCGCCCGCCGACGCCTGCCCGCCGCCCGGTGCGCACGCGTACGACGACGTGGACCCGCTGGAGGCCGCGCCGCTCTGGCGGGTACGGCGGCTGGTCGAGCTGGCCGTCTCCGGCGGGCGCAGGGCGGTCGCCGAGTCCGCGCGCGGCGGCGACGCCCGCCGCCAGGCCGGGTCACTGCGCGGCGCCGGGTTCCGTACGGCGGCCGACCTGACCGTCGCGCTGGCCGACGAGGCCGACCGGCGCGAACGCGACGTGTTCGGCCGGCTGACCGACTCCGGACCGGACGGGTACGCGCGGGCCTGGCTCGCGGCGGCCACCCACCTGGCCGCCACCGAACGCGCCCTCGTCCGCACGTCCTGGCAGGCCGCCCCCTAGCGGGACCGGGGACGGGCCGCCCGCGCGCGGCCCGTCCCCGAACGCGACGCGGGGTCAGGTGGGCTGTTGGGTCACCGTGAGCCGCCGGCCGGTCGCCGCCTCCCGCGCCGAGACCGTGAAGGCCAGGTCGGCGTCCAGGCCGAACGTGACCTCGATCCGCGGCTCGCCGCGCGGCGCGGCGGTGATGCCGCTCACCGTGTACGTCCCCAGGACGGCGTTGAGCGCTGCGGTCGGCTGCTCGCCCTCGTAGACCCGGATCCGCAACGACGACTGGCCGTCGGCGGTCGTGGTGAACGTGACCGTGCGCTCGACGGGGACCGGCACGTCGCGTTCGATGACCTTGCGCAGGACGCCGCCCTTGCCCTGGAGGCCGAGCGTCATCGGCGTCACGTCGGCCTTGAGCAAGCCGGCCTGCCGCGCCGCGCCGATGGAGGCGGCCTCCGCCGGGCCGAGGCGGGTGAGGGGCGTCCTGCCGCCGGACAGCTCCTTGACCAGCGCCGACACGGCGGGCATCCGGCTCGCGCCCCCGGCCAGCACCACGTACGCGAGGTCGGAGATCCTGAGACCGGCGTCCCCGACGGCCGACAGGAACGGCGCCCTGATCCGGTCGAGCAGGTCGGCGGTCAGGGCCCGGAACTCCTTGCGGGTCAGCGTCGTCTCGAGGTGGAGGGGGCCCTCCTTGCCGGCGGTGATGTAGGGCAGGTCGACGCGCGCGTCCCGCGCGCCGGTCAGGGTGATCTTGACCCGCTCCGCGGCCTCGGTCAGCCGCTGGAGCGCCATCCGGTCCTTGGTCAGATCGACGCCGGTGGTCTTCTTGAACCGCCTGACCAGCTCCTCCACGATCCGCCGGTCCCAGTCCTCGCCGCCGAGCCCGGTGTCGCCGTGGGTCGCCCGGACCTCGACGAAACCGTCGCCGATGTAGAGGACGGACACGTCGAGGCTGCTGCCGCCGAGGTCGAAGACCAGGGCCGAGCGGTCCGGCTCCTCGTCGAGCCCGTACGCCAGGGCCGCCGCGGTCGGCTCGTTGATCAGGCGCAGCACGTTGAGCCCGGCCAGCGCGCCGGCCTCCGTGGTGGCCTGGCGCTGGGCGTCGTCGAAGAAGGCCGGAACGGTGATCACCGCGTCGGTGACCGGCTCGCCCAGGTGCGCCTCGGCGTTCTCCTTCAGCCTGCGCAACACGAACGCGCTGACCTGCTGCGCCGAGTACGTCGTCCCGTCGATCCGCAGCGACCAGTCGGTGCCCAGCTTGCCGGCGACCCCCTGGACCGTGCGCTCGCTGTTGGTGACGAGTTGCCGCTTGGCGAGCTCACCCACCAGGACCTCGCCGTTCTTGGCGAAGGTCACCACGGACGGCATGGACGGGGAACCCTCGGCGCTGGGGACGACGGTGGGCTCGCCGTTCTCGATGACGGTGATGACGGAGTTGGCCGTGCCGAAGCAGATGCCGGCCGCCCGGCCCGTCCCGCGGGCCGCGCCGGCCGGGCGGATGTCCGGCCGGGCCGGCTCGGGCCGGGTGCGCCCCGGCACCGGCCTGTTGCGTATGAGCGGCAGTTCGTCCGCCGCGCCGGCCTGGCTGTACTCGGGCAGCGGCAGCCGCCGGTCGAGCAGCCGGTAGCGCAGCGCGCGGGTGACGTCGCCGATGGACAGGTCGGCGGGGCCGGCGGGGACGCCCTCCTGGAGGATCTTGAGCAGTTCGCCGGTGAAGGCCGTCCGCTGCTCGCCCGGCGGCGCGAGCGACAGGGTGTCCCTGGCCGAGGACGTCAGGACGTATGCGCTGGTGGTGTCGATCAGCCCGCGCAGGGCCGCGCCGCTCATCCCGTGGGCCATGCCGCTGTAGCAGCAGTCGAGCACGACCACGGCGCGTGGAGCCCGGCGCTCGCGGATGATCTCCCGGATGACCGAGAACCGCACGCCGCCGATCCGCAGCCGGTCGGGCCGGGTGGTGGCGATGGGCAGCAGCAGGTCGTTCTCGGTCTTCTCGCCGTGGCCGGAGTAGTAGATGAAGACCGTGTCGGCGGCCTCGGTGGCCGCGTCGTGGATGAGGTCGAGGACGTGGTCGGAGCTGGCCGGGTCGATGAGCCGCGCGCAGTGGTCGCGACTCAGGTGCCACGAACGCGGGCTGGTGAGCACCTCGCCCAGATCCGTGACGTTGGCCCGCACCGCCGGCAGGGCGGGCCACATGACCTGGTCGGTGTACGTCGTCGTGCCGATGAGGACGGCCCGGCAGCGCGCCGGGTCGGGCCAGGCGGTCATGAGGCGGGGGGTTCGAGCATCTCGGCCAGCCGCCGGGCGACCTCCATCACCTTCTCGGGGTCCTTGGCCGCGTCCACGGTGAGCTCAAGCGTGCGCTCGCCGTGGCTGACCTTGACCGTGAAGCTGTGGCGCTGCGTCCTGAGCCAGCCGGCCACCGCCTGGACGATCGAGACGCCGAGCCCGCCGGACTCGGCCGAGACGGCGACCATGAGGGCGTCGACCGTGCCGTTCATGGTCCCGGGCTCGGGCGGGCCGGACAGGGGCCTGATCTCCGCGCCGCGCAAGGCGCTGTCGCCGCGGAGCTGCCGTTCCAGCGAGGAGAGGGCGGGGGCGGTCGGCGCCTCTCCGTCGAGGCGCACGGTTACCTGCATGCCAGAAGTGTGGCCTTCCCCCTGGTTCCGGCACAACCGACATTTTTCATCCGCCCGGGGCCGCCCCTACTCCGGCACGCGGGCCGCGAACCGGGCGCGCAGGCGGTTCTCGTACAGGGTGAGGGCGGCGGCGATGGCCATGTGCATGTCGAGGTACTGGTAGGTGCCCAGACGGCCGCCGAACCACACGTCCCGCTCGCCCTTGGCCAGGTCCCGGTAGCGGCGCAGCCGGGCACGGTCGTGGGGGGTGTTGATCGGGTAGTACGGCTCGTCGGAGCGGCCCGCGAAACGGGAGAACTCGCGCATGATGACCGTGGCGTCGTCCGGGTACCAGGTGCGTTCCGGGTGCAGGTGGCGGAACTCGTGGATGCGCGTCCACGGCAGGTCCTCGTCGGCGTAGTTGATCACCGACGTGCCCTGGAAGTCGCCGGTCGGCAGCACGGAGGTCTCGAAGTCGAGCGTGCGCCAGCCGAGCTCGCCCTCGGCGTACCCGAAGTAGCGGTCCAGGGGGCCGGTGTAGACGACGGGCACCGCCCCGGCCAGGCTCTCCCGCAGGTCGAAGAAGTCGGCGCCGAGCCGGATCTCGATGTTGGGATGGTCGGCCATGCGTTCCAGCCACGCGGCGTAGCCGTCGGTGGGTAACCCCTGGTACGGGTCGTCGAAGTAACGCCCGTCGAAGGTGTACCGCACCGGCAGCCGGCCGATGATCTCGGCGGGCAGCTCGGCCGGGGCCGTCTGCCACTGCTTGGCGGTGTAGCCGCGGATGAACGCCTCGTACAGCGGCCGCCCGATCAGCGAGATCGCCTTCTCCTCCAGGTTGCCGGCCTGGGTGACCTCGGCGGCGTGCCGGGCCACCAGGTCGCGGGCCTCGTCCGGGCTGAGGTGGCGGCCGAAGAAGGCGCAGATCGTGCCCAGGTTGATGGGCATCGGGTAGACCTGCCCCTTGTGTACGGAGTACACCCGGTGCTGGTACGGCGTGAACGACGTGAACCGGTTGACGTACTCCCACACGCGGGCGTTGGCGGTGTGGAACAGGTGCGAGCCGTACCGGTGGACCTCGATGCCGGTCTGCGGCTCGGGCTCGCTGTAGGCGTTGCCGCCGATGTGGTCGCGGCGCTCCAGCACCAGCACGCGCAGTCCCAGCTCGTTCGCGCACCGCTCGGCCACGGTGAGCCCGAACAGGCCCGAGCCGACGACGACCAAGTCGGCGTTCATGCGGCGGGGACCAGCCGGTCGAGCCATCGCCGCACGGGCAGCGCCAGCACGATCCCGGCCAGGACGAAGTGCACGACGCAGAACGTCACCGCCACGGCCACGCTGGGCGGCCCGCCGACGAACACCGCGATGTGCGAGGCCCAGGTCAGGATGGCCGGCCGGCCGTCGGGCCAGTCGCCGAGCAGCCACATGCCCAGGTCGTTCAGCCCGGAGATGACGATCAGGATGCTGGCGATGCCGACCTTCAGCACGCGGTCCGAGCGCGCCCCGCCCAGCCGGTAGGCGAACAGCGCGGCCAGCACGGTGAACGAGTTCATGAAGATCATGAACTGGTAGAGCTCGGGGAAGGCGGCCTTCTGGTCGGCGGACTCGGCGTAGGAGAAGATGTGCAGCACGTTGACGGTGTCGAGCACTCCCATGTAGCCGACGACCAGCACGCAGACCAGGGCCATCCCGAGGCCGGGCCGCCGCGGGAACCCGGCCACGGCCAGCACCGCGAACACCAGCGGGCTGACCTTCCACAGGACTTCGAGCGGGTTGTCCAGCGTACGGTCCGCCGGCAGGATCACCATGATCAGAGTGGCCGCCGCGGCGCCCAGTACGGCGGGCGCCAGCCACAACCATCGCCTCAACGAACAGCCTTCTCCGTGAAGAACGGTCCCAGGGACAGGGCGTCCATGTCGGTCTTGAGGTAGCAGCGCACGGCGTCCTCCGGGGTGCACACGATGGGCTCCTCGTTGTCGTTGAACGAGGTGTTGACCACCATGGGCACGCCGGTCAGCTCCGCGAAGCGCGAGATCATCGCGTGGTAACGCGGGTTGTCGGCGGCCGTGACCGTCTGGACGCGGGCGGTGCCGTCCTCGTGCGTGATCGCCGGCACCTTGTCCCGCTGGTGCTCCAGCACGTCGAACACGAGCAGCATGACGGGCGAGGGGTAGCCGCTGGCGAAGTACTCGCCGGAGCGTTCGGCCAGGCAGGAGGGCGCGAAGGGGCGGAACGGCTCGCGGTGCTTGACCTTCTCGTTGAGCCGGTCCTTGGCGTCGGCCCGGCGCGGGTCGGCCAGGATCGAGCGGTTGCCGAGCGCGCGCGGCCCGCACTCCATGCGGCCCTGGAACCAGCCGACGATCTTGCCGTCCGCCAGCGCCTGCGCCGTCGTGTCGTTGATGTCGTCGGTACGCCGGTACTCCAGGCCGGCGTCCTTGAGCGCCTTCTCCATCTCCTCCTCGGAGAACTGCGGGCCGAGGAAGATGTACTCCTGGTCGCGCGGGCGGCGCATGCCGAGCTTCTCCACGCCGAGCAGCAGCGCCGAGCCCAGGGCGGAGCCGTCGTCGGCGGCGGCGGGCTGGGCGAAGAAGTCCTCGAACGGCGTCTCCAGCAGGATGCGGCCGTTCATGACGCTGTTCAGCGCGACGCCGCCGGCGGTGACCAGCCGGGTCTGCCCGGTCTTGGCCTGGAGCCAGCGCGCGACGTGCAGGCCGGTGCGCTCCAGCGTGGCCTGCAGCGCGTACGCGACGTCGGCGTAGTGCTGGGAGGGGGTGGCGCGCTCGCGCGGCCTGGCCGGGCCGAAGCGTTCCAGGAACTTGGGCGACATCTGGTGCTTGCCGGTGGCGTGGTGGCGGAACCAGCTCAGGTCCAGCTCGAAGTAGCCGTCGGGGCCGAAGCGGACCAGGTCGGCGAAGTCGTCCACGTACCGGTCGGTGCCGTACGCGGCCAGGCCCATGACCTTGCCTTCGTCCCTGGTGGGGTTGAAGCCGAGGTAGCCGGTCACGCCGGCGTACATGGCGCCCAGCGAGTGCGGGAACTTCACCCGGCGGATGTCGTGGATCCGGCCGCCCTTGCCCAGCCCGAGGTAGGTGGAGGTGCCGTCGCTGCCGATGCCGTCCCAGGTGATGATCGCCGACTCCTGGTACGGCGAGATGAAGAAGGCGCTGGCGGCGTGGGCCCGGTGGTGGTCCATCAGGTGGACCTTGAACTTCGTCCGGCCACTGAACCCCTGCGACTCGCGCAGGATCGTCTCCAGCGTGAACCCGCGCCGCAGGTGCAGCAGCAGCGCGCCGCCGACGTTGTAGTCGTCGGGGTGGGCCTGGCCCTTCTGGTCGGAGAGCGTGTCCAGCAGGCCGCTGGCCTTGTCGCCGTAGTCGCCGGCGTCGTTGCGGAAGACGGCCAGCGTCTCCGGCAAGTGCCGGACGAAGTGGCTCAGGGCGTGCATCGTCTCACGTGGCGCCTGCCAGTAGTAGGCGACGTGGTCCACGTCCGCCAGCGTGATGCCGGCCTCCTCCAGGCAGTAGCGCACGGCCTGCGCGGGAAACCGGCCGTCGTGCTTGACCATGGTGAACCGCTCCTCCTCGGCGAAGGCCACGATCGTCCCGTCGGCCACCAGGGCCGCCGCCGAGTCGTGGACCTGGCTGATGCCGAGCACAAACATGAATGCCCCCTGACAATGCGCATGACCCAGCGGCCCCGCGTGAGGATCTTTCCTAACAAACCGCCCGGAATCAAATCAATACCTATCTTTCTTCTGACACGTCCGGATATATTCCGCAACCGGGGTCGTAGCCGGGTGGGAATGCCCGGGCCCGTACGGGGTGAACCGGGGATGATGCACGTGGTGAAGACCGTTCCATGAATGAACACCCGCTTCCAGTTCCGCCGGACGGCCTGGCACTCACCGTGGTCGTTCCGTGCCTGAACGAGGCCGACAACATCCCTGACACGTATCGCGAAATCGCCGACGCGCTGGGTGACCAGGCAGATCTCGAAATCCTCTTCGTCGACGACGGCAGTACGGACGAGACGCTGGCGCGCATTCGCGTGATCGCCGAGAGTGACGATCGGGTGTCGTTCCTGTCGTTCTCCAGGAACTTCGGCGTCGAGGCCGCCTTCTCGGCCGGCTACCGGTACGCCCGCAACCCCTGGGTGCTGCACCTGGACGCCGACCTGCAGTTCCCGCCCGCCGAGGCCAAGCTGCTGATCGAGCGGGCGGCCGACGGGTACGACGCGGTGTTCGGCATCCGGGTGGACCGCAAGGACCCGTGGCCGCGCCGGACCGCCTCGATCGTGCACGACTGGCTGGCCCGGCGGCTGCTGGGCATCGAGATCCCGCCGCGCGCGACGACGTTCCGGCTGGTCCGTACGGAGATCGCGCGCCGGATCGTGGACCTGCGGCTCGGCACACCGTACTTCCTGGCCACGCTGCCGCGCCTGACGCGGGCCTGGACGACCGTGCCGACCGCGCACCGGCCGCGGGCGCACGGCTCGTCCAAGGTGACCGTGCGCGGACTGGCCAGGCACTCCCTCGACCTGTTCTTCGGTTTCTCGTCGCGGCCGATCTCGGCCGCGGTGTGGGCGGGCCTGATCGGCCTGCCCGTGGCGCTGCTGGCCGGGCTCACCGGCAGCACGGCGCTGTTCGGGCTGGCGCTGGCCGCCGCCCTGTTCGGGCTGGCCATGGTCGCCCGCACACTTCTGCACATCTCTCGCGGTCAGGCCCGTCCGCCGCTGTTCCTCGTACGGGAGGCCAACGTGCCGGTCGACTCCATGGACCTGCTCGCCGGGAGGATCTCATGACCGGCGCCCGCCGCACCCTGGCGGTCCTCGGCGGCGCGGACGGCGCCATCAGCACCATCCGCGCGGCGGCCCGCCTCGGCGTGCGCACGATCTGCGTGGACATGCGGGCCGACGCCCCCGGCGTCGCGCACGCCGACGAGTTCCTCGACCTCAGCACCCGGGACGTGCCGCGGGTCGCGCGGGCACTGGCCGAGCGGGCCGACCTGGCCGGCGTGGTGTCCCCGGCCAGCGACGTCAACCTGCCCTCGCAGCTCGCCCTCGCCGAACGGCTCGGCCTGCCCTGCGGTCTGTCGGAGGGCGCCGTACGCGGCTCGGTCGACAAGGGCTGGTTCCGCGCGATGTGCGCCCGGCTCGGCCTGCCCGGCCCCCGGCACGTGAGCGGCCCCGAGGAGGAGGTCCTGCGGGACGCCCTCGACCTGGACTTCCCGCTCATGGTCAAGCCGGTGGACTCCTCCGGCAGCCGCGGCGTGTCGCTGTGCCACACGCCGGACGAGCTGCCCGAGGCCGTACGGCTGGCCAGGGAATGGTCGCTGTCCGGGCGGGTCGTGGCCGAGGAGTACCTGGAGGGCGCCCACTACACGGCCGAGGCGTTCGTGATCGGCGGGAAGGTGGCGCTGATCGGGCTGGCCGAACGGGAGCTGACCCCGCCGCCGCTGTTCATCACCGTCCAGCACACCATGCCGGGCCAGGCCGCGATCACCGACGCCGTACGCCCGATGCTCGACGCCGTCTGCGCCGAGACCGGGCTGCGCGAGGGTCCGCTGAGCGCCGACGTGCTGGTGACCGGGACGGGCGAGGTCGTCCTCGTCGAGATGGGCGCCCGCCTGGGCGGCAACGGCCTGGCCGAGCTGCTGGGCCTGGTCCACGGCGTGGACGTGGTCGAGCAGTACGTGCTCTCGGCGATGGGCGAGACGCCCCGCCTGACCCCCACCGCCGCCAGGTACGGCGCGGTCCGCGTGCTCGGCGCCGAACGCGACGGGAAGCTGATCCGGGTGGACGGCGAGGGCGAGGTCAGGGGCCTGCCCGGGATCGTCGACCTGGTGCTGGCCGCCGCCCCCGGCGACCACGTGGACCGCTACACGCGGGCCGGCGCCAAACTGGGTTACCTGACCGCCACCGCCGCCGACCGGGACACGCTGGCCGGCGAGCTGGACGAGGCCGCCGCACTGCTCCGGTTCGAGATCGGGGACGTGCAGTGAGCCACGGACTCGGCGTCGCCGTACGGGAGGTGCGGCACGTCGTGGACGCCTTCCGCGCCATCCGCCGCCCGCGCGCCGAGACCGACCGCACCACCCTCGACGGCCTGCGCGAACTGCTGGCCTTCGCCCGCGCGCACGTGCCCCACTACGCCGACCCGCGCTACGACGTGCCCCTGGACAGCCTGGCCGACCTGGCCCGGCTGCCGGTCCTGGACAAGGCCACCGTGCTGGACGGCGAGCTGTCCCGCTTCCACGTGCCCGGCCTGACCGAGAAGGACTACCGGCTGGACCGTACCAGCGGGACCACGGGCCGCGTCCTGGAGGTCCGGCACGACGTGGCCGCCTACGGCTACCACGGCGCGACCGTCTTCCGCCGCTTCCTGCTGTCCGGCTACCGGCCGTGGTGGCGGATCGCGCACATCAAGCCGTTCCCGCGCCCGCTGCGCTGGTTCCAGCGGCTCGGCCTGTTCCCGCGTACGGTCATCGGCGCCGGTCAGGGCGACGACAGGATCCTGGCCGAGGTGCTGAAGGTGCGCCCGCACCTGATCATGGGCTACCCGGTGGTGCTGCGCGGGCTGGAGCGCGACGCCGGGCCCGCCGACCTGGCCCGGCTGCGGCGCACGTTGCGCATGGTCATGACCGACTCCGAACTGCTCACCGACGAGGTGCGCGACCTGCTGGCGAACGGCTTCGGCGTCCCGGTGTACGACGAGTACTCGGCGTACGAGGTGCTGACGGTCTCCACCCAGTGCGACCGGGGCTCGATGCACGTGGACGAGGACCGCGTCCGCCTGGAGATCGTGGACGACGACGGCTTACCCGTGCCCGACGGCGAGGACGGCGCGGTCGTGGTGACGCACTTCAGGGAGCGCGCGATGCCGCTGCTCCGCTACCGCCTGGGCGACCGCGGCATGATCGTGCCGGGGGAGTGCGGGTGCGGCAACCGGTTCATGCGCATGCGCGTGACCGGCGGCCGGTCCGACGACTACATCACCTTCCCCGGCGGCCACCGCGTCTACACGGCCACGTTCCTGTCGCTGGCCATGTGGACGCCGGGCGTGGCCGAGAGCATGGTCCGCCAGGACGCCGGCGGGCAGGTCACCGTGCACCTGGTCCCCGAGGAGGGCCGGGACTTCGAGGAGGTCGCCGCGGCCTACCGGAGCGGGCTGGCCCGGCAGGTGGGCGGCCCGGTCGAGGTGCGGTTCGAACGCGCCGAGCGGGTCACGCTGACGCCGGGCGGCAAGGGCAGGTTCGTCGAGTCGGCACGGGCCCGGCAGTGATCGTGGGCCTGCGGCGCAGGCCACCGCCCCGCCTGGTGGCGGTGACGGCGGCCCTGTTCGCCGGGCGCGGCGCGTTCCGCGCCGCGCTGTGGACCGCCAACCTGGTCCTGCTCGGCATGTGGGGCGCCGACGAGTTCGCCCTGTACGCCACCGCCAACGGCGTGTCGGGCTGGCTGCTCGCGCTGACGTCGAGCGGCATCGAGAAGGCGGCGCTCGCGCTGGTGCCGCGGCGCGGCGGGCAGGGGCTGCGGCCGCTGTTCATGTTGCTGGCGGCCACGCCGTTCACGCTGGCCGTGCCGGTGTGGCTGGCCCTGGCGGCGGCCGATCCCGGCGGCGCGCCCGCCAGGTACGCCGCCGCCGCGGCCTACGCCTGCGGGCTCGGCTGCTGCGCGGTCATGGCGGCGCTGAACCGGCTGCGCGGGCGGGCGCGGGCCGACGTGTTCGCGTACCTGACGCTCGCCGTCGCGCAGGCGTCCGGCGTGGGGCTGGTGGCCTGGACGGGGATGGGGGCCAACGGGCTGCTGGCCGTCCACGTGGGCGTGCTGGCCGTGCTCAACGGCGTGCTGGCGGCCGGGCTGCTGCGCAGGCGCCCCGCTGCTCCCGGCAAGGGCGCCTACCGTCCGGCGGTACGGGCCGCGGCCCTGCTCAGCGTCGGCGAGGTGACCAGCGTCGCGGCCACCTCGGTGACGTTCGCGTACTTCGCGCACCTGGACGACGCGCAGAAGACCAGCGTCTTCTACGTGTGGTCGGTGGCGCTGTCCGTGGTCGTCATGGGGGTGTCGTACCTGCTGCGCATCCTCCAGCCGCGGGTGGCGGTCTGGATCGAGGGCATGGGCGAGGCCGGCGCCCGGCGGATGGCCCGCCGCATCCTGGCGCCCGCGGTGCCGGCCGGGATCGTGGCGGTGGTCGTGCTCTCCGTGTTGCTGGCGGGCGGCCAGCGGGGCGTGGTGGCGACCGGCGCGGCGCTGCTGGTGGAGGCGGTGCTGACGGCGGCGGTGTTGCCCGCGTTCCTGCTCGTGGAGAACACCGACGACCGTGGGCGGCGGCTGGCCGCGGTGGCCGCGTGCCTGCAGTTCGCGGTGGTCGCCGCCGCCGGATGGTTCCTGGTGCCCGCCGCGGCGGCGTTCGGCGCGCTGCTCGCGTACTGCGCGGGCGAGGTGGTCAAGGGCGGGGTCATGCTGGCCACGCTGAGGAAGGAGACCTCATGAAGGGCTTGCCCAGCACGATCCCGGTGGTGCCGGTGGTGCGGAACCTGTACCTGGCGCGCTCGCGGGACCGGATGGACCCGGTCCGGCTGCGGGCCGTGCAGGACCGGCTGCTGACCGGGCTCGTCCGCCACGCGCACGCCAACGTGCCGTACTACCGCCGAGTTCTCCCGGCCGACGCCGTGGCCGCGCTGTCCACCGCCGCCGACCTGGCCGCCCTGCCGATGCTGGACCGCGCGACGCTGCGCGACCTGCCGCCCGCCGAGCTGATGGCCACCGGGTTCACCCCCGACAACACCCGCGAGGCGCCCACCAGCGGGTCCTCCGGCGTGCCCATCCGCCCCTTCTACTCCGAGGGCGACCTCGGCTACCTGCGCGCCACCTACCTCCAGGACCTGCTGGCCTCGGGCCTGCGCCCCTGGGACCGGATCGGCTACTTCCGGGTGGGCGAGTTCCGGCCGCACCGGCTCCAGCGGCTCGGCCTGGCCCGTACCGTCCACGTCAACACCAGCCGGAGCCTGGACGAGCAGGTCGACGCGTTCCTGAGCGGACGGCCGACGTTCCTGTGGGGCTTCCCCGGCTGCATCGCCACCCTCGTGGACGAGCTGCGCCGCAGGAAGGTCGTCTACCGCGGCGTGCACACCGTCATCTTCGCCGGGGAGACGCTCACCCCCGAGGCCCGCGCGGACGTGCTGGGCTACTTCGGGGCGCGCGGCCACGAGGTGTACGCCTCGGTGGAGGCGTACACGATCGCCCGGACCTGCACCGAGGGCACGATGCACCTGCGCTCGGCGGACGTGGTGGTGGAGGTGCTGCACGACGACGGCAGCGTGTCGCTGGAGGACGGCGAGGGCGAGATCCTGGTGACCCGGCTGCACGCCGAGGCGATGCCGCTGATCCGCTACCGGCTCGGCGACCGCGTGCTCATCGAGCCGGACGACTGCCCGTGCCGCGTGTTCCACACCCCGATCCTCCGGCGCATCCAGGGCCGGACCGAGGACCGCGTCGTGGCCGCCGACGGGCGTACGGTGCACGCCAACTTCCTCACCAACCCGGCGGTGATGCCGACGGCGGGCATCCGCGGCGTACAGGTGCTCCAGCACCGGCCGGGCGCGGTGGAGATCCTGCTGGTGCCCTCGCCGTCGGCCCCCGCCGACCTGGCCGTCACGGTCCGTGACGCCGTGGCCGCCGTGGCCACGGACTTCGAGGTGACCGCGCGTACGGTGGACTCGATCACCCCGGAGGCCAACGGCAAGGTCCGGATGGTGAAGATCGTCCGGGAGGCCACGGCCTGACGCGGGTGATCGATAAGGGCGCTTTCCGATCACAAAACGATTCCGGAATTTTCGCCGCCGTGCTCGCCGCCGACACGTTCGGAATGAATTCCTGGGAAAATTCCGCACGCTGAATTTCCGCGCCGCAGAGCTCCCCGAAAGAGCCCTGCGGAACGTCGGACATGCCCTTCGACATGACCGAACTCGGTTAGTCGAATTCGACTATTGGGAGCCTCCTGTGCCGCCGCGTCCTTTACGCAGCCCCTTGACCGTCGCCGTGCTCGGCCTGCTCGCCGAGCGGGCCCGGCACGTCTACGACATGCGTACGGCGATGCGCGAACGCGGCCACGACCGCACCCTGAAGATCAAGAACGCGTCGTTCTACGACGTCCTGCCCCGCCTGTCCGGCGCCGGCCTCATCAGCGAGGGCGAGACGGTCCGCGACGGCGCCCGGCCCGAGCGCACGGTCCACCGCATCACCGAGGCGGGCGCCGCGACGCTGCGGGAGTGGCTGCGCGACCTGCTCGACGGCCCCGAGGACGACACCCCCGGCTTCACCGTCGCGCTGATGTTCATGTCCGCCCTGCCCAAGGCCGAGGTGATCGCCCTCCTCGACCACCGCGCCGCCCGCATGGAACGGCAGGTCGCCGAGACCGGCCAGGCCCTCGACGCCGCCGTCCGGGACGGCCGCGCGCCGGTGTCCCTGGCCGACCACGCCTTCCCCCAGGCCCTGCGGCGGGCCGAGCTCGACTGGGTGCGCTCGTTCACCGCCCAGCTCCGCGACCCGGCCACGTACTGGCCCGGCCCGTAGCGCCGGCGGGGAGCGCTCGGTCCCGGCGGGTCAGGGAAGGGCCGGGTAGTCGGTGTAGCCCTCGGCGGCGCCGCCGTAGAAGGTGGCCGGGTCCGCGGCGTTGAGCGGCGAGCCGGCCGCCAGGCGGCGGGGCAGGTCGGGGTTGGCGAGGAAGAGCCGCCCGAAGGCGATCAGGTCCGCGGTCCCGTCGTCGATCAGCGCGAGCTCCTCCGGGCCGGTCGGGCGGTCGCCGGTGTGCGGGTTGAGGATCAGCGCGCCGGAGAACCGCCGCCGCAGTTCCCGGGTCAGTTCCCGGTCGCCGGCCTCCATGACGTGCAGGTACGCCAGGTCCAGCGCGGCCGTCCGGCTGACGAGCTCCTCGTAGACGGGACGGGGGTCGGGCTCGTGCATGTCGTTGTTCGGCATGCCGGGCGAGATCCGCAGCCCGGTACGGTCACCCCCGATCGCCCCGGCCACCGCCGAGACGACCTCCACCGCGAACCGTACGAGGCCCGGGACCGAGCCGCCCCAGCCGTCGGTGCGCCGGTTGGTGCCGGGAGAGAGGAACTGGTGGATCAGGTAGCCGTTGGCGCCGTGCAGCTCCACGCCGTCGAAGCCGGCCTCGACGGCGTTGCGGGCGGCGGCGGCGAAGTCGGCGACGGTCTGCTCGATCTCGGCCGCCGTCAGCTCGCGCGGGGTGACGAACTCCTTCACGCCGTCGGGGGTGAAGAGTTGCCCCCGCGCGGCCACCGGCGACGGCGCGACCGGCACCAGGCCCTCGGGCAGCAGGACGGGGTGGCCGATCCGGCCGGTGTGCAGGAGCTGGGCGAAGATCTTCCCGCCGGCGGCGTGCACGGCGGCGGTGACCTCGCGCCAGGCGGCGATCTGCTCGGCGCTGTGCAGTCCGGGCGTGAACGGGTAACCCTGGCCGACCGCCGACGGCTGGACGCCCTCCGTGACGATCAGTCCGGCGGAGGCGCGCTGAACGTAGTAGCGCGCGGTCAGCTCCGTCACCAGCCCGTCACGGGCGCGGCTGCGGGTCATCGGGGCCATGACGAGCCGGTTGGCGAGCTTGGTACGGCCGACGGCGATCGGGTCGAAGGCGATGGACATGGGTGTCTCCTCGGTGGAAGGGGTGAAGGTGATCTCTGTGTCCCGCGGCGCGGTCATCCGCGCGGGCGGCGCGGCAGCAGGAAGCTGACCAGCGCGATGGCCAGGCCGAGCCCGGCCGCGATGAGGAAGACCAGGTCGTAGCCGTCGGCGAGGGCGGCAGGGGTGCCCGCGGGGGCGGCGCCGCTCGCCGCCGTCGCCAGGACCGCCAGGCCGATCGAGCCGCCGACCTGGCTCGCGGTGTTGGCCAGGCCGCCGATGACGCCCGCGTCGCCCTCGGGGGCGTCGGCGGTCGCCGCGGCCATGAGGGTGGGGAACGTCAGCCCGATCCCGGCCGCGACGAGCAGCGTGGGCCCGAGTACGCCGGTGAGGTAGGCGCTGTCGGCCTGGGCCAGGGACAGCCAGCCGAACCCGGCCAGGAATCCGGCGCTGCCGGCCAGCACCAGGGGACGCACCCCCGTACGCGGGAGCAGCGCCGCGGACCCCCGTGCGACCAGCATGAACGTCACCGCCGCCGGCGTCTGCCCGAGCCCGGCCTGCAGCGCGCTGAAGCCCAGGACGTTCTGCAGGAACAGGGAGGAGAAGTACCACATCGCGATGGTGATCCCGCCGAACAGCAGCAACATGCCGTTGCCGACGGCCACCCCCCGGATCCTGAGCAGCCGCAGCGGCATCATCGGGCGGTCGGCGAAGCGCGCCTCGACCACGACGAAGACGGCGAGCAGCAGCAGCCCGGCCAGGACGGGCACGAGGACCTGGCCGGAGAGCCAGGCGTGGTCGGCGCTCCGCATGACGCCGTAGATGAGCGCGGCCAGCCCCGCCGTCCCGGTGACGGCGCCGGTGAGGTCGAGCGGCTCGCGCCGTCCGGTGTGCGCGCCGGCCAGCGCGGTCAGGGCCACGGCGATCAGCAGCGCGCCGATGGGCACGTTGATCAGGAAGACCCAGCGCCACGACAGGCCGGTGGTGATGGCCCCGCCGGCCACCGCGCCGATCATCCCGCCGACGCCGCCCGCGGCCGACCAGGCGCCGAACGCCCTGGCCCGCGCCCCAGGCTCGGTGAAGAAGGTGTTGATCACGGCCAGCGTGGCCGGGGCCATCATGGCGGCTCCGACGCCCTGCGCGACGCGGGCCGCGACCAGGACCCCGGGGGTGGTCGCGAGCCCGCCGGCCAGGCTGGCGGCCGAGAACAGCACCAGCCCGGAGACCAGCATCCGGCGCGGGCCGAATAGGTCGGCGGCCCGGCCGCCCAGCAGCATGAAGCCGGCGAAGGCGAGCAGGTAGCCGTTCACCACCCAGGCGAGCCCGGTGGCGGTGAAGCCGAGCTCCCCGCGGATCGCGGGCAGGGCGACGTTGACGATGGAGGCGTCCAGAATGACCATGAACTGCGCGGCGCAGGCCAGCGCCAGGATCATCCAGGCGGGGACTGTCCGGGGGGTGGTGGCCCGCCGGGGGGCGGTGCCGATGCTCGTCATGACTTCTTTCCGTTCTGCTGTGGGCGCGTCTTTGTGGGGGGCCGCGTCGGAGGAACCACGCGCGGCGGCCCGAAGCCGTGTAGGATTCGGTTACGCGGATAACTATTATGCAGATAACTAATTTTCGTCAAGGAGCGATCATGGACTTCGCGCAAGCCGATGCCATCAACCAGGCCATCCGCCTGCTGAGCCTGCGCCACCGGGCCAGGGCCGCCACGCTGCTGGCCCCGCTCGGCCTGCACCCGGGGCAGGAGGCGCTGCTGCTCGAACTCGACCGGACGGGACCGAGGATCCAGGCGCAGCTCAGCGAGGCGCTCGGCTGCGAGCCGCCCAGTGTCACGCTCATGACCCGCAAGCTGGAGGCGTCCGGGCACATCCGCCGTACGCCGGCGCCGTCGGACAAGCGGGCCAGCGTGGTCGAGCTCACCGACAGCGGCAGGGCGCTGGCCGAGCAGGTCAAGCGGCTCTGGCGCGACCTGGCCGAGGAGACCGTGGCCGGCCTGCCGGCCGAGACGGTGGCCGGGCTGCCCGCCGTCCTGCACACCCTGACCGACAACGTGGACCGGCGTCCCGGCCGGCGGCAGGCCCCGGCGGAGCAGCGGCGGGCCGCGCTGACCGGCGAGTACGAGCCCAGCGCGTCGGCATGGGTCCGCGAGCACGTCGAGCAGATCATGAGCACCGGCACGACCGACGGCGTCACCATCCTCGACCTGCCCGTCGTGCTGATGACCTACCGGGGCGCCAAGACCGGCAAGGTACGCAGGACGCCGGTGATGCGGGTCGAGCACGAGGGGCGTTACGCGGCCGTCGCGTCCCTGGGCGGCGCGCCGGTCAACCCCCAGTGGTACGCCAGCGTGCTCGCCGAGCCGGTCGTCGAGCTCCAGGACGGCACCGTGAACCGGGCGTACCGGGCACGCGAGGTGTCAGGGGAGGAGAAGGCGACCTGGTGGCGGCGGGCGGTGGCCGCGTACCCGGAGTACGCCGCGTACCAGCTCAAGACCGACCGCCAGATCCCGGTCTTCGTGCTCGAACCGCTCGGCGGCGACGCCGAGGGATAGGCCGGGACGGGCCGGGCGAGCGCGATCGAGGCGGCGGTCCGTGGGTAGGCGGAGTCGGACAGGCGCCGGCGATCGGAAGGGGCGTCCGGTGATCGAAGCACTCGTCCCCGGCAACGTGGCCGTCTCGACCGCGTACGGCGACGCGCCGGACGTGCGGCTCTTCCCCGAGGAGCGGGCGGCCGTCAGGAAGGCGGTCGCCAAGCGGCGGCGGGAGTTCGCCACCGTACGGCACTGCGCCCGCGAGGCGCTGGCGGCCCTCGGCCTGCCCCCCGCGCCCATCGTCCCGGGGCGGCGCGGCGCGCCCCGGTGGCCGGCCGGCGCCGTGGGCAGCATGACGCACTGCGCGGGATTCCGGGCGGCGGCGGTGGCCGGCGCGGCGGACGTACGGACCATCGGCATCGACGCCGAACCGCACGAACGCCTGCCCGAACGGGTCTTCCGCATGGTCGCGCGGCCGGAGGAGGCCGCGATGGTGCGCGAGCTCAGCGCCCTGCGGCCGGACACCTGCTGGGACCGGCTGCTGTTCAGCGCCAAGGAGTCGGTCTACAAGGCGTGGTTCCCGCTGACCGGGGAGTGGCTGGGCTTCCTCGACGGCTCCCTGGACTTCTCCCTCGACGGCCGCTTCCACGCCAGGCTGCTGCCGCCGGACGCGCCGGTGACGGAGTTCGCGGGCCGCTGGGGCGCCTCGGCCGGGCTGCTGGCCACGGCGATCGTCGTCCCCCGGTAGTCAGGCCCCGGTAGTCGGGTCCCGGTGGTCAGGTTCGCCGTACGGGCTCGACGAGCTCGTCGTGCTCGGCCCGGCGCAGGCGTTCCTCGGCGGTGAGCTCGACCCGCCGCATCGCGACGCGCAGGATCGGCGGGGCCATGAGCGAGGTGACGATCGCGACGACGATCACAATGGTGTACATCGCCGTGTCGATGATGCCGATGCGCAGGCCGACCATCGCCACGATGACCTCGATCACGCCGCGCGCGTTCATGCCGGCCCCCAGCGCGAACGCCTCCCAGCCGCCCAGCCGGCTCAGCCGCGCCCCCAGCCAGGCCCCGAGGAACTTGCCCACGATGGCCACGCCGAGGACGACGCCCGAGGCCACCAGGACGTCCGGCCGGGCCAGCAGCGTCAGGTCCATGCGCAGACCGGCCGTCGCGAAGAACAGCGGCGCGAGCACGCTGAGGACGACGGTCCGCAGCGGGGCCAGCCACGCGGCGTCGGCGTGACCGGAACGGCCGATCAGGGCGCCGCAGACGAACGCCCCGAGGATGGCCTCCAGGCCGAGCGCGTGCGTGCCCGCGGCCGCCAGCAGCACCAGGACCACGGCGGCGGCCACGGCCGGGCCCGGCTCGGCCGACCGGGTGGCCGCCCTCATCGTCCAGCGGACGAGGGGACGGCCGACCCACAGGGCGAACGGCACGAGGGCGACGAGGTAGACCAGCGACAACACGATCTGGCCGGTGCGCACACCGGTGGTCGCCATGGCCGAGACGATCGAGAGCATGAACCAGCCGAACGCGTCGTCCACCATCCCGGCGGTCAGGCAGAGCTGGCCGACGTCGCGGTGCAGGAGCTTCATGTCCGTCAGCGTCTTGGCGATCACCGGGATCGCGCTGACGCACGTGGCCACCCCCAGGAACAGGGCGAAGACGGTGACGCTCGTGCCCTCGGTGAGGAGGGAGGCGGGCAGCAGGTAACCGGCGGCCACGCCGAGCGCCAGCGGCACGACCAGCCCGGCGACGCTCACCTTGACGGCGGTGGCGCCGCGGCGGCGGACGAGCCCGAAGTCGAGCTGGATGCCGGTGATGGCGACGAGCAGCAGGACGCCGACCTGGCCGACCGCGTCCAGCAGGTGGAGCTGGGTGAACGTCAGGCCGGGGGCGACGTGGTGCAGCACGGACGGGCCCAGCAGCACGCCCACGGTCAGCTCGCCGACGATGGCGGGCATGCGCAGGCGCCCGGCCAGGCGGCCGAGCAGGACGGCGAGACCGAGCAGCAGGCCCAGTTGCAGCATGAAGACCAGCAGCTCGCGGGCTCCCAGAGGCATGTCAGGCACAGGAGAGGCTAAGCCGATCGGCCGGGCGTCCTGCTGCTCAAAATTGAGCCGTCCCGGGAGGCCCGCGAGGGCCCTGCTCAATATTGAGCGGAGGTTCCCGCCCTCGTGGGCGACATTCGGGGCATGACGAAGCCGGCGCAGTATCAGACCACCCTGCCGCCCGACCAGTTGCTGCACTCGGGCAACGCGGGCCTGATCATCCACCGCGTGGGGATGCTGGAGTACGGCATGGCCCGCGAGGGCCGCGACTTCAGCGTCGACCTGCTCGACTACATGAACCGGGCCCAGGCCGGCGTCGCCACGACCTTCTGCTACGAGGAGGTCTTCGGCGTGCGCGAGCGCCTGCACTGGTTCGTGCACATGAAGTCGCCCGAGAAGTACAGCAAGCTCATCGAGATGGTCGACCACGACGAGGCGTTCCAGCAGATCTCGCTCAAGGACCGGTTGCCCAAGAAGGGCGGCGGCAACTGGGAGAAGATGTTCGTCCACGGCAGCCTCCAAGAGACCGTCATGTGCCCGCAGCACGGGTTCACCGACGACGTGCACGACGTGCCGGGCACGTTCGTGCCGCCCGCGACGCACCAGACCACGCAGAAGGAGCAGCTCAACTCGGCGACCGCCGGGGCGATCGTGTTGCGCAGCGCCGACGTGCGCTACGAGCTGCGCGAGGAGGGACGGCAGTTCCTCTACGACTGGTCCCAGTACGTCAACGGCGACCTCGAAGGCCGGGCCACCGCCTACATCTACGAGCAGACGTGGGGCCGGCAGGACCGCCTGCACGCCCTCATCCACCTGCGCGAGCCGGACGACTACCAGGCGGTGCGCGAGGTGGACCGGAGCGAGGGCATGCGCAAAGAGGTCTACGACGTGGAACGGGTGCCGGAGCGGCACGGCGGTGGTCAGTGGGACCGGCTGTTCGTCCCGGCCAGCATCAACGACGTCCTGATGGTGCCCTAGCCCATGGCTCCCGGGATCGAGGCGATCAACGCGTACGTCGGCCGGGCGTACACGGACGTGCGCGCGCTGTTCGACGCGCGCGGCCTGGACGTGAACCGCTTCGGCAACCTGATGATGGAGCAGCGCTCGGTCAACCTGCCCTGCGAGGACCCGGTCACCAACGCGGTGAACGCCGCCCGGCCGCTGGTGGACGCGCTCGCGCCCGAGGACAGGGACCGGATCGAACTGCTGGTCGTCGGCACGGAGTCGGGCCTCGACTTCGGCAAGCCGATCAGCACCTACATCCACCACCATCTCGGGCTGAACCCGGCCTGCCGGTCGTTCGAGGTCAAACACGCCTGCTACGGCGGGACGGCCGCGCTGCAGTGTGCGGCGGCCGTCGTCGGCGCGAGCCCGGTCCCCGGCGTGAAGGCGCTGGCCATCGCCACGGACGCGGCCAGTGGCACGGCGAAGTCCACCTACTGGGAGCCCTCGGAGGGCGCCGGCGCGGTGGCGATGCTGGTCGGCGAGGACGCGCGGGTGTTGCGGCTCGACCCGGGCGCCAACGGTTACCACACCTTCGAGGTGATGGACACGGCCCGGCCGCGGCACGACACCGACGCGGTCGACCCCGACCTGTCGCTGCTGGCGTACATGCGCTGCGTCGAGGAGTGCTTCGCGGCCTACGGGCGGCGGGTGAGCGGGGCCGACATCGTGCGCACCTTCGACTACCTGGCGCTGCACACGCCGTTCGCCGGCATGGTGAAGGGCGCGCACCGGATGTTGCTGCGCAAGCTCAAGGGCATGGGACCGCGCGAGATCGAGGCCGACTTCGCCGCGCGGGTGACGCCGTCCCTGGTCTACGGGATGCGGGTGGGCAACACCTACTCGGCCGCGCTCTACCTGGCGCTGTGCTCGCTGATCGACCACGGCGGCTTCGACGTGCCGCGACGGGCTGGGCTGTTCTCGTACGGGTCGGGCTGCGCGTCGGAGTTCTTCAGCGGCGTGATCCCGCCCCAGCGGCGCAGCGGCGTCGCCGAGGCGCTGGACGAGCGGCGCGAGATCACCGTCGCGGACCTGGACGCACTGACCGAGCTGAGCGCCGACCGCGCCTTCGGCGTGCGGGACGCGGTGCTCGACCCCAAGCCGTACGGCGACCTGTACGAGGACGCCTTCGCCGGGCGCGACCTGCTGGTGCTGGACCGCATCGCCGACTTCCACCGGGAGTACCGATGGAGCTGACGCAGGCAGTCATGCGCCACAAACTGCGCCGGGCCACGATCGACGACCACGCCATCCACGAACTCGGCGCCGTCCTGGACGCGGCCGAGCGCGACCCCGGCTGCCGCATCCTCCTGCTGGAGGGCGGGGACGGCGTCTTCTGCACCGGTATGGACCTGGAGGAGGCGGCCGGCGGCGACGTCGCCGACGGCGGCCGGGCCTTCTTCGGGCTGCTACGGCGCTTCACCGAGACACCGGTCACGGTGGTCGCCCGGGTGGACGGCCGGACGGCGGGCGGCGGCGTGGGGCTGGCCGCCGCGAGCGACTTCGTCTTCGCCGCCGGGCGCAGCACCTTCAGCCTGCCCGAGGCGCTGTGGGGGCTGCTGCCGTGCTGCGTGCTGCCGTTCCTGATCCGGCGTACGGGCTTTCAGAAGGCGTACGCGATGACGCTGAGCACCCAGCCGGTGAGCGCCGCGGAGGCCGCCGCCTTCCACCTGGTGGACGAGGTGTCGGACGACCCGGAGGCGCTCGTGCGGCGGCTGGCGTACCGGCTGACGAAGCTGGACCGGCCGATCGTCGCGGACATGAAGCGCTACTTCCGCGAGTTGTGGATCCTCTCCGACGAGACCGAGCGGGTGGCGGTCGAGGAGTTCGGCAGGCTCATGTCCGGCCCCGAGGTACGCCGCAGGCTCGTGGACTACGCGACCGAGAAGAGATTCCCCTGGGAACGCTAGAGAGGAACGCGCCTGATGTCCGTCGTGTGGGTTTTCCCCGGTCAGGGGTCGCAGCGCAAGGGCATGGGGACGGGCGTCCTGGAGCGGTACCCCGACCTGTGCGCCCGCGCCGACGAGATCCTCGGCTACTCCGTCGCCGAATTGTGCGACGACCCCGTACGGCTGCGCCAGACCCGCTACGTGCAGCCCGCCCTCTTCACGGTCAACGCCCTGAGCTACCTGGCCAGGAAGGAGGCGGGCGGCCGGCCGGACTACCTGGCCGGGCACAGCCTGGGCGAGTACGCGGCGCTGTTCGCGGCCGGCTGCTTCGACTTCGAGACCGGCCTCGCCCTCGTCAAGCGGCGGGGTGAGCTGATGGCCGAGGCGAGCGGCGGCACCATGGCGGCGGTGCTCGGCGCCGAGCCGGAACGGCTGGAGGAACTGCTCGCCGGCACCGGCGTCGACATCGCCAACTACAACTCCCCTGAACAGGTGGTCCTGGCCGGCCCCAAGGACGAGCTGGACGCGCTCAGCCGCGACGTCCCCGGCAAGTGGGTGCCGCTGAGCGTGAGCGTGCCCTCGCACTCCCGCTACATGGAACCGGCCGCCGCCGCCTTCGCCGAGGCGCTGGACGGCGTCCGCATCGCCGAGCCGCGGGTGCCCGTCATCTCCAACGTGACCGGACGCCCGTACGAGGCGGCCGAGGCGGCCGGGCTGCTGCGCCGCCAGATCTGCAACCCGGTCCGCTGGGTGGACAGCCTGCGCTACCTGATGGGCCGCGGCGTGCGCGAGCTGGAGGAGATCGGCCCCGGCGACGTGCTCAGCAAGTTGTGGGAGGTCACCAGACGCCACCCGGTCGAGACGCCCGCCGCGCCGGAGCCCGGGATCTCGCTCGGCTCGGCCGAGTTCCGCGCGGACTACCGTGTCCGCCACGCCTACCTGGCCGGATCGATGTTCAAGGGCATCGCCTCCGCCGACCTCGTGATCAGGATGGGCCGGGCCGGGCTGATGGCCTTCTTCGGCGCCGGCGGCCTCACCACGGACGAGATCGGCAAGGCCCTCGACACGATCGAGAACGGCCTCGGACCGGACGGCGCGTACGGCGTGAACCTGCTCTACGGCTTCGACGAGGAGGGCCTGGAACGCGAGACCGTCGACCTGCTGCTCCGCCGCGACGTACGCCACGTCGAGGCCGCCGCCTATCCCCGGATCACCGCGCCCCTCGTCCGCTACCGCTACAGCGGCGCCCACCGCGACGTCGCCGGGCGGCCGGTCGCCGTACGGCACGTGCTGGCCAAGGTCTCCAGGCCCGAGGTCGCCGCCGCGTTCATGCGGCCCGCGCCGCCGAACATCCTGGACCGGCTCGTCCGCGAAGGGGCGCTGACCGAGGCCGAGGCGCGGGTCGCCGCCGAGCTGCCGGTCAGCGGGGACGTCTGCGTCGAGGCCGACTCGGCCGGGCACACCGACGGGCGCTCGCCGTACGCGCTGATGCCCGCGATCCTGCGGCTGCGCGACGAGGAGATGGCCGCGCACGGCTACGCCAAACGCATCAGGGTCGGCGCGTCGGGCGGGATCGGCGCCCCGGAGGCGGCCGCCGCCGCGTTCGTGCTCGGCGCGGACTTCATCGTCACCGGCAGCGTCAACCAGTGCACGCCTGAGGCCGGCACGTCCGACGCCGTCAAGGACCTGCTCGCCGGGCTCGACGTGCAGAACACCGCCTACGCCCCCGCCGGCGACATGTTCGAGACGGGCGCGCAGGTGCAGGTGGCCAGGAAGGGCACGCTCTTCCCGGCGCGGGCCGGCAAGCTCTACCAGCTCTACCGCCGGCACGGCTCGCTGGAGGAGATCGACGAGCGGACCAGGCGTACCATCCAGGACAAGTTCTTCCGCCGCTCCTTCGAGGAGGTGTGGGAGGAGACGCGGGCGTTCCTGGCCGCGCGCAGGCCGGGTGAGCTGGCCCGCGCCGAGCGCGACCCCAAGCACCGCATGGCGCTGGTCTTCCGCTGGTACTTCGTGCACACGATCAGGCTGGCCCTGCGCGGTGAGGCCGGACGGCAGGTGGACTACCAGGTCCACTGCGGGCCCGCGATGGGCGCGTTCAACCGGTGGGTCGCCGGCACCGAACTGGCCGACTGGCGGGCCAGGCACGTGGACGTCATCGCCGACCGGCTGATGGAGGCCGCCGCCGGACTGCTCGAAGCCCGGCTGCGCGACCTGACGAAGGACGGTTAGACGTTCAGCAGGTGGCGGTCCAGGTCCTCCTGGATCGCCGCCAGCACCTCGGGCCGCGGGCCCTTGAGGTAGAAGTGGTCGCCGCCGAACACGCGCAGCGTGAAGCCGCCGCCGGTGGCCTCGGCCCAGGCGGTGATCTCGTCCGGGTCCACCTCCGGGTCGGCGTCGCCCAGCAGCGTCGAGATCGGGCAGTCCGGGCGGGTGCCGGGCAGCGGCGTGTACGACTCGTTCAGCTCGAAGTCGGCGCGCAGGCTCGGCAGGAACACCTCCAGCAGGCCGCGCTGGTCCATCACCTCGGACGGCGTGCCGTTCAGCTTGCCCAGTTCGGCCAGCAGCTCGTCCTGCGACAGGTCGGTGAAGCGGCGGCGGCGCGTCGGGAGCTGCGGCGCGCGGCGTCCCGACACGAACAACACCGCGGGCGGGAACCGGCGGGCCGTCTCCCAGGCCACGACGGCGCCCATGCTGTGCCCGAACAGCGCGAAGGGCCGGTCGGTGTACGGCTCGATCGCCTCCGACAGCGGCCCCACGAGCTCCTCCATACGGTTGTAGGGCCGCTCGCGGATACGCGACTCGCGCCCCGGCAACACCACCGGGCAGACGTCGATGTCCGGCGACAGATGCTCCTCCCACTTGCGGAACAACGCCGAACCGCCTCCCGCGTGCGCGAAGCAGAACAGTCTCATCCGGGCGTCGGCTCTGGGCTCTCCGCCCGCTATCCAGGAACCAGGCATGGTCCGAAAGCTACGTCCGATCGCCCGCCGGCGCCTGCTCAGTCTTGAGCAGGCAGGGCCCGGCCTCCTCACTAACTTCGCAGAGAGGGAGGAGGCTCATGGAGCACAACGAGCGCGTGACGGAGACGGTCGTCCGACTGCTGGCCGAGGTGCTGCCCGGCGGCGCGGACCTGACCCCCGACGCTTCACTCAAGGACAGCGGACTCGACTCGATCTCCGCCGTACGGGTGTGGTTCGAGATCCAGCGGGAGTTCTCGCTCGACTTCCCGGTCGAGCGGCTGGGCGGCTGCGGGACACCGGCGGAGCTGGCCGAGCTGATCACCGAGCTGATCGCCGAGCCGGCCGGGACGGCGGAGGGCACGGTCCCGGCCGGGCCGGTGATCGAGGCGGCCCCCGGCGAGCGGCACGAGCCGTTCCCCCTGACGCCCCTGCAGCAGGCGTACGTGATGGGCACGGACGAGGACGCCACCCCCGACCCGGTCGGCTGCCAGGTCTACCGCGAGTTCGAGGTGCCCGGCGTGGACCCCGAGCGGTTGCGCGCGGCCTGGCAGCGCGTCGTCGACCACCACGACGCCCTGCGCCTGGAGCTGGGCGCGGGCGGCAGCCAGCGGGTGCTGGAGCGGGCCCCCTCCTGGGACCTGCCGGTGGACGAGCCCGGCGCCCGCGAACGCCTCGCCCACCGGCGTTACGAGCCCGGCGTCTGGCCGCCGTTCGCCGTCGAGGTCACCACGCCCGGAACCGTGCATTTCGGCATCGACGCGAGCGTGACCGACGGTCGCGGGCTCGACGTGCTCATGCGTGACTGGTGGCGCTGCTACCGCGACCCCGGACATCGCCTGGAGGAGGCCGGTCACTCCGTGCGCGACTGCCTGCTGGCGCTGGAGGCCCAGCGGCGCGGCCCACGCCACCAGGAGGACCTGGACTACTGGCGGGAGCGCCTGGCGGACCTGCCGCCCGGCCCCGCCGCCGGGACGCCGGACGGGTCGCCGCGTACCGCGCTGACCGGCTCGCTCACCGCCGCCCAGTGGAGCGCCCTGCGCGCCAGGGCCGCCGAGCTGGACGTCTCGCCGACCGCCCTCGTGCTCACCCTGTTCGCCGAGACGGTCGGCAGGGGCGAGGACTGCTCCCTCGCCGTCACCACGACCGGCCGCGCCTGGCTGCCGCGCGAGGTGGACGAGGTGGTCGGGCCGTTCACCGGCACCGCCGTGTTCGCCGTGGAGAGCACGCTCGGCGAGCCGCTGGAGGAGGCGGTCCGCGAGGTGCACCGGCGGTTGTGGCGCGACCTCGGCCACGCGGCCGTCCCCGGCGTGACCGTCATGCGGGAGCTGCGCGAGCGTACGGCGCTGCCTGTCGTGTTCACCAGCCTGCTGGACGCCCGGCCCGACGAGGCCGTGCCGCCGGTGTCGTACGCGCTGAGCCAGACCTCGGGCGTCGCGCTCGACCACCAGATGTGGGAGCTCGACGGCGAGCTGCGGCTGCGCTGGGACCTCGTGCCCGGCTGCTTCGCGCCCGGCGAGCCGGAGACGCTGTTCGCCCGCTTCACCAACGCGCTGCGCGCGCTCGCGGCCGACGCCGGCGAGGCGGAGACCCGGCCGCTCAACGAGCTCCAGAAGGCGTACTACGTGGCCCGCGCGGGCGGCTCGTGCCGGTACGACGGTTGCCAGGTCTACCACAGCTTCCACGTCCGCGACCTGGACCGGGACCGGCTCGAACGGGCCTGGCTGCGGCTGGTGGCGGCCTACGACGCGCTGCGCTCGGAGGTCACCCACGACGGGACGCTACGGGTCAGACCGTGCGCGCCGGAGAACTGGAACATCCCCGAGACCGGTGGGGCCGATGACGAGCAGCCGGCGTCGGCGGAGCGGACGGCCGAGGAGATGGCCGGGCGGGCCTTCCCGCTGGGCCGCTGGCCGCAGTGGGAGCTGAGGGTCAGCGGCGAGACGGTGCACGCGGCCGTCGACCTCACGGTGCTCGACGGGCGGAGCATCCACATCGTGCTGCGCGAGCTCTTCAGGCTCTACGCCGACCCCTCAGCCGACCCACGCCCGTCCCCTGGGGTGAGGGCGTCCGACGAGGCGGGGCCGTCCGTCGAGGCGCGCCCGTCCGACGAGGTGGGGGGCGCTCCGGCGGGGCCGCGTGGGGATGGGTATTGGCAGGAGCGGTTCCGCGACCTGCCGCCCGGGCCTGAGGTGGCGACGACGCCCGCGCGTCGCGTCCGGCTGAGCGGCAGCGTCGCCGCGGTCTCCGACGAGACCGTGTTCGCCGCCCTGGCCGGCGCGCTGGGCAGGCGGTTCCCCGACCCGTTCAGCGTGTCCGTGGTGCGCTGGACCGCCGAGTCCGAGCCGCTGCGCCCCGGCGAGTTCACCGCCCTGAGCTGGGTCACCGACGAGGAGTCCTACCCGGACCGGATCGCCGCCGACGCCGCGAACGGCGCCCTGACCGGCCTGGCCACCCTGCGCGGCCACGTCATGCGGGAACGCCGCCACCGCGCGTACGCCTTCCCCGTCGTCTACACCAGCACGCTCGACCTGACCGCGTACCCGCTGCCGGACGGCGTCGAGGCCGGGCCGTGGCTGACCTACACCCCGGACGTCGCGCTCGACTGCATCGTCATCAGGGAGGGCGACCGGCTGCACTACCACTGGGACGCGCTGGAGCCGGAGTTCCCCGACCTCGCCGAGCTGTTCGCGGCCTTCGAGGACCGGCTGCGCCCGGCGCACCGGCTGTTCGAGCGGCAGGCCGCCGCCCGGCCCGACGCGGTCGCGTTGCGGCACGCCGGCGGCACCATGACGTACGGGGAGCTGAACCGCCGCGCCAACGCCGCCGCCTGGCGGCTGAAGGAGCTGGACGTGGGGCCGGGGACGGTGGTCGGCGTGCGCCTGTGCCGCGGGCCGGACATGGTGGCCGCCGTCCTCGGGATTCTCAAGGCGGGCGGCGCGTACCTGCCCGTCGAGCCGTCGCTGCCGGACGAGCGGGCCGCCGTCATGCTGGACGACGCCGCCGCCCGGATCGTGCTCACCCGCGCGGAGACGTCCGGCTGGGCCGTGCCCGACGGCGTGCGCACCGTCGAGCTGGACGACGGCCCGGAAGACAGCACGGAAGACAGCACGGACGACCGCGGCGACCCGCCCCTCGTCAACACCGTGGACGACCTCGCCTACGTGATCTTCACCTCGGGCAGCACGGGCAAGCCCAAGGGCGTCGAGGTCAGCCACCGGCCGCTGCTCAACCTGCTCGACTGGTGCTACCGCATGTTCGATTTCGACGAGTCCGACGTCGGGCTCTGCGTCACCTCGCTCGGCTTCGACCTGTCGGTGTTCGACATCTTCGGCCTGCTCGGCCGGGGCGCCTCGCTCTACATCGCCGACGAGGGCCAGCAGCGCGATCCCGAGCTGCTGCTGGACGTACTGATCGACGAGCCCGTCACGTTCTGGAACTCCGCGCCCACGACGCTCAACCAGCTCGCCCGGCTGCTCGCCGAGCGGCAGGGCGAGCGGGGCACCGGCGACCTGCGGCTGGTCTTCCTCAGCGGCGACTACACGCCGCTGCCGCTGCCCGACGCCGTACGCGCCACCTTCCCGCGGGCGCGGGTGGTCAGCCTGGGCGGCGCGACCGAGGCCACCGTCTGGTCGAACTGGTACGAGGTGGGGCAGATCGACCCGTCGTGGCGGAGCATCCCGTACGGGCGGCCGATCGACGACGCCCTCTACTACATCCTCGACGAGGACCGGCGGCCCTGCCCGGAAGGGGAGGAGGGCGACCTGTACATCGGCGGCCGGTGCCTGAGCCTCGGCTACCGCAACCAGCCCGAGCTGACCGCCGAGCGGTTCGTGCCGGACCCGTTCGCGGGCGGGCGCATGTACCTGACCGGCGACCGGGCCGCGCTGCTGTCCGACGGGAACATCACGTTCCTCGGGCGGGCCGACAACCAGGTCAAGATCCGCGGATTCCGGGTCGAGCTGGGCGAGATCGAGCACCGGCTGCGGCAGCACCCGGGCGTACGGGACGTCGTCGTCCTGGCCCGCGACGACCCCTCGGGGGAACGGAAGCTGGTCGCGTACGTGATGGCCGAGGGCGCGGAGCCCGACGTCGGGGAACTGCGCACGCACGCGGCCGGGACGCTGCCGGCGTACATGGTGCCCAACCATGTGGCGTTCGTGCGTACGTTCCCGGCCACCTCCAACGGCAAGCTGGACCGCGACGCGCTTCCCTGGCCGCTCACCGCCCAGGCGCCCGACCCCGTTCCCGAAGCCGAGCCCGAGCCCGAGCCCGTGGGCGTGGGGGAGGAGGTGGTGGCGGAGATCGCGGAGCTGTTCGCCGAGCTGCTCGGGGTCGAGGAGGTCGATGCCGAGCAGGACCTGTGGGACCAGGGCGTGACGTCGTTCACCATGGTCCAGGTCTCCAAGGCGCTGCGGAAGCGGTACGGCAGGCGCGTCCCGGTGGCGCTGCTCCTGGAGAACCCGACCGTCACGGGCATCGCCGCAGTCGCGGGCGACTCCCCCCGGCCGTCTGCCCAGAAGCAACCGCCCGAGAAGCATCCCGTCGAAGAGTCCGCCGTCCCCGAGAAGCCCGCCGAGTCCGCCGAGCCCGGTGAGGTGGACTTCTTCTCGGCCGAGGACCGGGAGGCGTTCAAGGCGGGACGGTGGAACCTGCGCCCGCTGGAGCCGGACGCCACCCTCGTCCGGTTGGACCGGATCGACGTGCCCGAGGAGCACTTCGCGTGGCGGGCCAGCGTACGGGACTTCGGACCCGGCTCGTTGCCGTACCGGTCGTTGTGCCGGCTGCTCAGGCCGCCGCCGGGGCGGGGGCTCGGCGACCGTGCGCGCCACCTGTACCCGTCGGCCGGGGACACGTACGCGGTGCAGGCGTACCTGCACGTCACCAGGGGCGCGATCGACGGCGTCGCCGAGGGCGTCTACTACTACAACCCGAACGAGCACGCCCTCCAGCTGGTGAACGCCCGCCCCGAGAACGACCGTTCCGTGCACTTCGTCTACAACCGCGACCTGTACGACCGCGCCGGCTTCACCCTCTACCTGATCGGCCAGACCAAGGGCATCGAGCCGCTGTACGGCGAGCAGAGCCTGCGCTACCTGACCCTGGAGGCGGGCTACCTCGGGCAACTCCTGATGACCGGCCAGGCGGCCTGCGGCATCGGGCTCTGTCCCATCGGCGACGTGGCCTTCGACCGCATCCGCGACCAGTTCGACCTCGACGAGGGCCACCACTTCCTCCAGGCGTTCCTGGGCGGCCCCGCCGACCACGCGACCGGCGGCACCGCCCCCACGTTCGCCCCTGCGACGGCGGCTGAGCCCGTCCCCGCGACCGCGCCCGCTTCGGCGACCGGCCCCGCGACGCGGCCGGCCGGGCTGGCCGTGATCGGCATGGCCGGGCGCTACCCCGGCGCCGACGACCTGGACGGCTTCTGGCACAACCTGCGCACCGGCGCCCGCAGCCTCGGCCCGAACCCCAGAGGCGAGCGCCCCGGAGGCTACCTGGAGCACATCGACCGCTTCGACAGCCTGCGCTTCCACGTCTCGCCGCAGGAGGCCGTGACGCTCGACCCGCAGCTCCGGCTGCTCCTGCACAGCGTCTGGGAATGCCTGGAGCACGCCGGGCACACCCCCGCCTCGCTGCACGCGACCGCCCCCAGAGTGGGCGTCTTCGTCGGCTCGATGTGGCACGACTACCAGCACGCGGGCGCCGCCGCCTGGCGCGCGGGCGGCCCGGCGGTGGTCTCGGCGACCGCGTCCGACATGGTCAACCGCGTCTCGTACTTCTTCGGCTTCACCGGGCCGAGCATCGCCGTGGACACCTCGTGCTCCTCCACGCTGACCGCCCTGCACCTGGCCGCCCAGGCCATCCGTACGGGTGACTGCGACGCGGCCGTGGTCGCGGGCGTCAACCTGCTCGCCGACCCCTACCACGCCGGGCTGCTGGCCGGGCTGGGCCTGCTGGCCGAGGAGGCCGGGGCCGCCGCGTTCGACGCCGACCGGCCGGGCTGGACCGTGGGCGAGGGCGTCGGCTCCTTCCTGCTGCGGCCCGTCGCGGACGCCGTCCGGGCGGGGGACGACGTGCACGGCGTGGTCGAGGCCACGTGGGTCGCGCACACCGGACGTACCGGGCGTTTCACCGCGCCGAGTGCCACAGCCATGGCCGAGTCCATGCGCCAGGCGCTGGACCGGGCCGGCGCCGGCCCCGGCGACATCTCCTACGTCGAGTGCGCGGCGGCCGACGCCGCCCTGGCCGACGCGGCCGAGGCGGAGGCGCTCACCGAGGTCTTCGGCGGCCGTGCCGAGCCGGTCGCGGCGGGCACGCTCAAACCGAACATCGGCCACCTCGAAGCCGCCTCCGGCGCCTCCCAGCTCGCCAAGGTGCTGCTCCAGATCCGGCACGGACGCCTCGCGCCGACCCTCCTCGCGGAGCCGCCCACCGACGCGGTCACCGTGCCCGAGGAGCCGCGGCCGTGGACCGGCGAGCGGCGCCGGGCGCTGGTCAACGCCTTCGGGGCGACCGGCACGCACGCCCACGCCGTCGTCCGCGCGCCCCTGCCGGAGGAGTCCCCGGGCGGCGTGCCCGGCGACGGGCGGGAGCACGCCGTGCTGGTCTCCGCCGCGACCGGGGAGCAACTCGTGACCGCCGTCCGCCGCCTCGCCGCCGGGACCGCCGAGGCCGGAGCGGCCTCCGGGGGCGGGGAGCCGGGGCTCAGCCGGGTCGCGTACACCACGCAGACCGGGCGCGCCGCCCTCGCGCATCGGCTCGCCGTCCTCTGCCGGGACGTGGCGGGGCTGCGCGAGGGGCTGGAGGCGTTCGCGGCGGGCAGGGCGCATCCGTCCGTGCTCACCGGCGACGCCGCTCACCCCGGCGGGGGTACGGAGGAGGCCGAGGCGGCCGCCGCCTGGGTGGCCGGGCAGGAGGTTGACTGGGAACGGTTCTGGCCGGAGCCGCCCGGACGGGTGGCGCTGCCCGCAGGTCCGTCCGAGGGGGAACCGTACTGGATCGAGCGGGCGGAGCCGGTCGCGGCCCGGGTCGACACGGGGGAGATGGAGGAGTACCTCAAGGGCGTCTACGCCGAGGTCTCGGGCATCGCCGCCGACCGGCTGGGGGTACGGGTGCCGCTGGAGCAGTACGGGCTGACGTCGTACCAGATCGGCCTGCTCAACGCGCGGCTGGAACAAGACCTGGGGGAACGGTCGCGGACGCTCTTCTTCGAGCACGGCGACCTCGCCGGTGTCGCCGCCGCCCTGTCCGCCCGACCCCCCGCACCACGCCCCGAGCAATCCGAGCCCCCTGAGCCCTCCGAGCAGCCCGAGAGCCCTGGACGGCCGGGGCCGGGAACCACCGAGCCTGACGACGACGGCGCGGTGGCCGTGATCGGGATCGCCGGGCGTTACCCCGACGCCCCCGACCTGGCGACGTTCTGGGAGAACCTGGCGGCCGGGCGGCACTCGCTCTCCCGCGTCCCCGACGGCCGGACCCGCGACGGCTGGCCCGTGGACCTGATGTGGGGCGGCTTCCTCGACGGCGTGACCGACTTCGACCCGCTGCTGTTCGGCATCACCCCGCGCGATGCCGCCCTCATGGACCCGCAGGAACGCGTCTTCCTGGAGGTCACCTGGGAAGCCCTGGAGGACGCCGGCTACCCCCGCACCCGCCTGCGCGACCGGTACGGATCGAACGTGGCCGTCTACGCGGGCGTGATGTACAACGAGTACCCGTTCTTCGGCGTCGAGCAGAGCCTGCGCGGCACGCCCCAGGACACCGGCGCGACCCTGGGCGGCGTGGCCAACCGCGTCTCCTACCACCTGGACCTCAAGGGGCCCAGCATGTCGGTCGACACGATGTGCTCGTCGTCGCTGGCCGCCCTGCACCTCGCGGTACGGTCGCTGCGCCAGGGCGAGTGCGAGCTGGCCATCGCCGGCGGCGTCAACCTCAACCTGCACCCGAACAAGTTCGTCCAGCACGCCCGGATGCGGCTGACCGCCGGCGACCGGCGCTGCCACAGCTTCGGTGCGGGCGGCGACGGCTTCGTCCCCGCCGAGGGGGCCGGGGCCGTCCTGCTCAAGCCGCTGTCCAGGGCGAAGGCGGACGGCGACCGCATCCACGCCGTGATCAGGGGCACCGCCGTGGTGCATTCGGGCCGTACGAACGGCTGGGTGGTGCCCAGCCCGGTCGAGGAGGCCGAGCTCGTCGCCCGCGCGCTCGCCGACGCGGGGGTGGACCCCGCGGGCATCGGCTACCTGGAATGTCACGGCGCGGGCACCGCGCTCGGCGACCCCATCGAGATCAACGCCCTCATGCGGGTCTTCGGGCAGGCGGGGGCGGCTCCGGGGAGCATCCCGATCGGGTCGGTCAAGTCCAACCTCGGGCACGTCGAGTCGGGCGCCGGCATCGCCGGGCTCACCAAGATCGTGCTCCAGCTCCGGCACCGGCGGCTGGCGCCGTCCCTGCACGCCGACGAGCTCAACCCGGACATCCGCTGGGACGAGATCCCCTTCCGCGTGCAGCGCGAGGCGGCCGACTGGCCCGAGGGGCCCGGCGGCGCGCCCCGGCGGGCGGGCATCAGCTCCTTCGGCGCCGGCGGCACGATCGCACACGCGGTGCTGGAGGAACCCCCACCCCCTGAGGCCGGTGCCGGCGAGGCGGGGGCGCAGTTGGTCGTGCTGTCGGCGCACGACGAGAAGCGGCTGCGCGTCATGGCCGGGCGGCTGGCCGCGCACCTGCGCGCCACGCCCGAGCGCCTCGCCGACGTCGCCCACACCCTCCAGATCGGACGCGAGCCGCTGCGCGAGCGGCTCGCGCTGGTCGCCACCGAGGTGGGGGAGCTGTGCGAACGGCTGGAGCGGTTCGCCCGGTCGGAGCCCGCCGACGTCCTGCACGGCCGCGTACGCACGGCCGCCCCGCCCCTCGTGCGGCCGGACGACCTGCTTGAGCTGGGACGGCACTGGGTGGACGGCGGCGACGTGGACTGGACGCCGCGCCCGGGCGCCCGCGTGGTGGGGCTGCCGACGTACCCGTTCGACCGGATGCGGTGCTGGCCCTTCGAACCGGCCGCGTCCCCCGAGCCGACCACCCCCGAGCCGATCGGCCCCGAGACGCCGCTTTTCGAGCGGGTCTGGACGGCCTGCGACCGTCCCGCGAGCGACCCCGGCACGCTGGGCGGCGGCGGTGTGGTGTGCCTGTTCAACGACGCCTCGGAGGAACTGGCCCGGTCACTGGGCGAGCAGGTCGTGCTCGTACGCGAGGGTGACCCGGTCCCGGACGGGTTCACCGGCTGGATCGACCTGTGCGACCTGGGCGAGGCCCACCCGGGCCGCGAGCTGGAACGGCTCGCCACCCTCCAGGACGCCCTGGCCAGGCGACAGCCGCTCACGATCCTGCACGTCACCAGCGGCCTGCTGGACCTCGACGGCGCCCGGCCGAGCCTGGCGGGGGCGCGGATGGCGGGGTTCGTACGGATGCTCGCCGCCGAGTACCCGACGGTCAAGGCCACCGTGCTGGACAGCGACCGGCCTTCCGCCCCGCAGATCCGCGCCGAGTGGGCGGCCGACGAGCCGTACGGGGAGGTTTGTCACCGGGACGGCGGACGGTTCCGTCCCGGTCTGCGGGAGTTGCCCGCGCCGTACGCGGAGCCGGACCTCGACCCCGAGGCCGTCTACGTCGTGAGCGGCGGCACCAGGGGCCTGGGCGCGCTGGTGGCCCGCCACCTGGCCGGACGTGGCGCGCGGCGGCTCGCCCGGCCCGGCGGCCGGCCGCTGCCGCCGCGCGACCAGTGGGACGGCTCGGGCGAGGAGGCCGTCGCCACCGTCCTCGGCCTGGAACGTATGGGCGCCCGGGTGGTCGTGCACACCGGGCCGCCATCCGGGCTGGCCGCCTTCCTGGAGGGCGTACGGCGCGAGCTGGGACCGATCGGCGGCGTCGTCCACTGCGCGGGACGTTCCAGCCAGGGCCGCCCGTCGCTGGCCCACAAGTCCCAGGACGACCTGCGTGCCGTGCTCGCGCCCAAGGCCGACCTCCTGGAGGCGCTGGACGAGGCGTGCGCGGAGGACCGTCCGGCCTTCTTCGTCACCTTCTCCTCCGTCTGCGCCGCCGTGCCCGCCCTGGCCGCCGGGGTGGCGGACTACGCCGCCGCCAACACCTTCCTCGACCTCTACACCGGGGTCGGGCGGCGGTCCGGGCGGCCGGAGTTCCGTTCGGTCGACTGGCCGCAGTGGCGGGAGTCCGGCGGCGCGCGCGGGAAGCCGAACGTCTGCGAGCCCGTCGGCCTCGCCGCGCTCGACGACCGGGACGGGCTGCGCGTGCTGGACCGGGTGATCGGGCTCCCGCGCGGCGCGACCGTGTTGCCGTGCCCGCCGGCCGGGGCGGAGGTGGACGTACCGGCGTTGCTCAGGCTGCCGGAACGGGCCGAGCGCCGTACGGTCCCCGAGCCCGCGCGGGACGCCGGATCTGCGGGGCCCGACTGGCTGGCCGTCCTGTTCTCCGAGACGATCGGCATCCCCGTGGACGCGCTGGATCCGGCGGCGGAGTTCGGTGACCTCGGGGTGGAGTCGGTGATGCTGGCCGAGCTGGTGCAGCGCATCGAGGAACGGCTCGGGGAGAGCCTGGAACCGTCGCTGCTGCTGGACCATCCGACGCTGGACCAGCTCCGCGACCACCTGGACCTCCCGGACGAGCCCACCCAGGCCACACCGGAGCCTGCCCCGGAGAGCGTCCCGGAGCCCGCCCCGGAGGCCGTCGCCGTCGAAGCCCCGGCTGAGGACCGCAGGATCGCGATCATCGGGATGGCCTGCCGGTTGCCCGGCGCTCCCGACGTCGCCACGTTCTGGCGGAACCTGGTCGCGGGCCGGTGCGACGTACGCGAGGTGCCCGCCTCCCGGTGGGACCACCGCGAGTTCTACAGCCCCGAGCCCGCTCTCGGGCGCAGCGTCAGCAAGTGGGGCGGCTTCGTCGAGGGCATCGAGGACTTCGACAACGACTACTTCGACCTGGGCGAGGACGAGGCCCGCGCCCTCGACCCGGCGATCCGCCTGTTCCTGGAGTGCTGCGCGGCCTGCCTCGCCGACGCCGGATACCAGCCCGCCGAGCTGCGCGGACGCCGGGCCGGTGTGTTCGCCGGCGCCCGCATGTCCGACTACGGGCGGCGGGTCGGCGTGCGGCCGGGCGGGCTCGCCTCCGACCAGAACTTCATCGCGGCCAGGGTCGCCCACCACTTCGACCTGCGCGGCCCGAACCTCGTCGTGGACAGCGCCTGCTCGTCCTCGCTGGTCGGCGTGCAGCTCGCCGCGCAGAGCCTGCTGGCCGGGGAGGCCGAGGTCGCCCTGGCGGGCGGTGTGGAGGTGCTTCTGGACGAGAACGACTACCTCCAGCTCAGCGCGGCCAAGGCGCTGTCGCCCACCGGCCGGTGCCACACGTTCGACGAGCGCGCCGACGGGTTCGTGCCGGGGGAGGGCTGCGGGGTCGTCCTGCTCAAGCCGTTGCGGGCGGCGCGGGTCGACGGCGACCGGGTGCACGCGGTCATCGAGGCGGTCGCCGTGAACAACGACGGCCGCACCATGGGCGTCACCACACCCAACCCCGAGGCCCAGGCCGACGTGGTCCGCCGGGCCCTCGCGGCGGCCGGTCGCGCGCCGCGCGAGATCGGCCTGATCGAGGCGCACGGCACCGGCACGCTCATCGGCGACCCCATCGAGCTGCGCGCCCTGACGCGGGTGTTCGGCGAGGGCGGCGGCGACCCGGGCACGTGCGCGATCGGCAGCGTGAAGACCAACATCGGGCACACGCTCAGCGCGGCCGGGATCGCCGGGTTGATCAAGACGGCGCTGGCCGTCGAGCACGGGCGGATCCCGCCGACGTTGTCGTGCGAGCGGCCCAACCCGCGGTTCGACTTCGGCGCCTCGCCCTTCGAGCCCGCCACCGAGACGCGGGAGTGGCCCTCGCCGCGGGTCGCGGGCGTGAGTTCGTTCGGGCTGGGCGGCACGAACGCGCACCTCGTACTGAGCGAGCTCGATCCGCGGCTGCGCGCGCGGCGGCAACGCGAGCCCGCGCCCGCGCCGGTCTTCCGGCGCAGGCGGCTCTGGCTGGAACGCGACCCCGCCCCGGCCCTCACCTCTGACCCCGGGCCTGATCCCGGGCCGCCGGACGACGCCGGCTCGCTGCTCGACCTGCACATCACCACGGGGAGGCGCTGACTCCATGCCCGCGATCGAGTGTCACACCACGCTGAAGCACTCCGACTTCATCATGCGGAACCACCGGGTGCACGACATCTCCGTCATGCCCGGGGTGACGTTCCTCGATCTCGTGTTCCGTACGCTGATCGCGACCGGGCGCGACCCCGCCGAGATCGTCCTGCGCGAGGTGTTGTTCACCGAGGCGATCGTCACCAAGCCGGAGGCCGACCGCGAGCTCCGCGTCACCGTGGACGGCGAGGACGTACGGGCGGAGAGCCGCTGGAGCAGGGACGGGACGCCGCTGTCCGGCTGGCGGCGGAACCTCACCGGCAAACTGGGCACGCCCACCGGCCCCGCGCCCGGCCCGATCGACGTGGACGCGCTCCGGCGGGACGCGCGTCGGCAGGGCGACATGGAGGACCTGTACGTCCGCGCCAGGGCCGAGGACATCAGCCACGGCGAGCCGATGAAGTGCGCGGGACGACTGCACCACGGCGACGGCTACCTGCTCGCCGAGCTGCGCCAGGAGTCGCCCGCGCCCGGCCACGAGGGCTTCCACCTGCACCCCGCCCGCCTGGACGCGGCCACGCTGGACGGGCTGGGCCAGACGCAGGCGTCGGGGGAGGAGCCGTTCATCCCCGTCTACATCGCCGAGTTCCGGGCGCCCCGGCGGCTCGGCGCCGCCTTCCACGTGTACGCGCCACGCCCCGAGAGCATCGCGCCGTCCGGCGACGTGATCACCAACGACTTCGGGCTGTACGACGAGCAGGGACGGTTCGTCGCCGGGTTCGGCGGGTTGTCGTGCAAGCGCATCAGGTCGCCCCGGCTGATCGAGCGGCTGCTCGACGACCCCGTACAGCCGCGGACGCCCGCCACGAGCCACAACGGCTCCGGCGACCTGGTCGGCCACCTGCGCGCGCTCGTCGCCGGGCCGCTCGGCCGCTCACCCGGCGAGGTGCCCACCGACACCGGCTTCTACGACCTCGGCCTGGACTCGGTCACCCTCGTGGACCTCAGCGAGCGGCTGGAGAAGATCGTCGGGCAGCGGCTCTACCCGACGCTGCTCTTCGAGTACGGCGACATCGACACCCTCGCCGCCCATCTGTCCGCCACCTACGACCTGACCCAGCCGAACCCGGACCCGGCCCCGGCCCCGGACCTGGTGTCGGATGATGGTGAGACGCGGTGCTTCCGTGACGTATGGGTGCCGATGCCCCCGGACGGCGACGATCCCGGCGAGTACCGCGAGATCACCCCCGGCGCCCGTCCCGACGGATCCCGCCATCTCCTCATCCACGGCTCGACGGGCGAGCCCGCCGACCCCTGCCTGGCCGTCTGGGAGACGGCGAAGGCCGTCCTCGCCACGAAACCGGACCAGCCGGTCACCCTCACGTACGCGTACACCGGCGACGACCCCGCCGACCACGCCGTCGGCGCGCTGGCCAGGACGATCACCGCCGAGACCCCGCTGATCCGCTGTCGCGCCATCCGCCTGGACGACACCACCCCGGACGCCGCCCTCAGGGACGCCTCCGCCGAGCCCGAGATCCGCTACGTACGCGGTGAGCGCCTGGTCCGCCGCTGGCTCCCCGCCGATCCGCCCGAGAGTGGCGGCGCCGTCCCGTTCAGGAAGGGCGGCGTGTACGTGATCGCCGGCGGCACGGGCGGGATCGGCCGGCTCCTCGCCGGCCACCTGGAACGCCGCCACCAGGCCAGGGCCGTGCCCGTCAGCAGGAGCGCGGAGATCGCCGCCGACCTCACCAACCGGGACGAGGTCGAACGCGCCCTCGCCACGGTACGCGAGCGCCACGGCCGCATCGACGGCGTCGTCCACTGCGCCGGCGTCAACCGCGACGGGCTCTACCCCGGCAAGCGGGCCGCCGACATCCGGGACGTGGTGGCGGCCAAGGCCCTGAGCGTGCGGCACCTCGACGCCGCGACCAAGGACGATGATCTCGACTGCTTCGTGGTGTTCTCGTCCGTCTCGGCGCATCTGGCCAACCCGGGGCAGGCCGACTACGCCTTCGCGAACGCGTATCTGGAGGGGTTCGCCCGGCCGCGCGCGGCGCGGGCGGACCGGCCGGGACGGACCCTGGCCGTGGCGTGGCCGTACTGGGCCGAGGGCGGGATGCGGGTCGGGCCGGAGACGATCGAGCGCTCCCGCGCTGCCACCGGGATGGCCCCGCTGCCCGGCGAGGCCGCCTTCGACGTGCTCGACCGTGCCCTGTGCGGCCCGGAGGACGTCCTGACGGTGCTGCACGGCGACGCCGCGCGCGTCCCCACCCTCCTGCCGGCCCCGCCACCGGAGCCGGGCGGGCCCACCCGGGAACCGACGGCCCGACCGACGGTACGGTCGGCGGGACCTTCAGCGGGACAGTCGGTGGCACGGGAGCCGTTGGCGCGGGCCGGCGAGCCCATCGCCGTCGTCGGCCTGGCCGGGCGCTACCCCCAGGCGCCGGACCTGCGCGCCTTCTGGCGCAACCTCGCCGACGGCCGCGACTGCATCGAGGAGATCCCGGACGGCCGCTGGAACCACGACGAGATCTTCGACCCCGAGAAGGGCGCCGAAGGCAGGACGTACGGCAAATGGGGCGGCTTCCTCGACGGCGTCGACCGCTTCGACCCCGCCTTCTTCGGCATCTCCCGCCGCGACGCCGAACGTATGGACCCGCAGGAACGGCTCTTCCTCCAGACCTGCTGGCACACCCTGGAGGACGCCGGCCACCCGCCGGAGACGTTGTCGGACGAGAGCGTAGGCGTGTTCGCGGGCGTGATGTGGAACCACTACCAACTCGTCGAGGGCGGGGAGGGCGGCGTCGCCCCCACCGCCATGCACGCCTCCATCGCCAACCGCGTCTCCTACACCTTCGATCTCCACGGGCCGAGCATCGCGCTGGACACCGCCTGCTCCTCCTCGCTGACCGCCGTGCACCTGGCCGTGGAGAGCCTGCGGCGCGGCGAGTGCGGCTTCGCTCTGGCCGGCGGCGTGAACGCGACCGTCCATCCGCAGAAGTACCTGCAACTCGCCCAGGGACACTGGCTGTCGGAGGACGGCCGGTGCCGCGCCTTCCGAACAGGCGGCAGCGGGTACGTCCCCGGCGAAGGCGTCGGGGCCGTCCTGCTCAGGCCGCTGTCGCGGGCCCTGGAGGACGGCGACCACATCTACGGCGTCATCGCCGCCACCGCCGTCAACCACACCGGCCGGACCAGCGGCGCCACCGTCCCGAGCCCGCGTTCGCAGGCCGCGCTCATCGGTACGGCCGTCCGCAGGTCCGGCTGGGACCCGGCGAGCATCGGCTACATCGAGGCGCACGGCACCGGCACCTCGCTCGGCGACCCGATCGAGGTCGAGGGCATGCGCCAGGCCCTGCCGTCGGGCGCGGACTGCGCGATCGGCTCGGTCAAGTCCAACATCGGCCACCTGGAGGGCGCCGCCGGGATCGCCGGGCTCACCAAGGTGCTGCTGCAGCTCCAGCACGGGCAACTGGTGCCGTCCCTGCACGCGGAGGAGCTGAACCCGAAGATCGACTTCGATGACACGCCCTTCCACGTGCAACGCGTGCTCGAACCCTGGAACCACGCCGACGGAACGCCCCGGCGGGCCGGGGTCAGCGCGTTCGGCGCGGGCGGTACGAACGCCCACGTCCTGGTCGAGGAGCACACGGAACCCGCCTTCGCGGCGAGCCCGGACGGACCATGTCTTTTCGTGCTCTCCGCCCGTACGCCGGAGGCGCTGCGCGACTACGCCCGCGCCTGGACCGGCTTCCTGTCGCAGGGCGGCCCGGCCGGGAGCCCGGGCGGCTCGGCCAGGGGTGTGGAACGGGTGGCCGCGTTGCTCGGCGTACCCGCCGACCAGCTCGATCCCGCCGACTCGCTGGGCGACCTCGGCCTCGACCCGGCCGCGCTGATCCAGCTCGGGCAGGGACTCTCGCTGGACGACACCGTGAGCGCCGTCGACACCGTCAGCGCTGTCGGCAGCGTGGGCGCCATGAGCGCCGTCGGCGGTTCGGCCGGGCGTGGAGCGGCCCTGGCCGACCTCGCCTACACCTCGCAGGTCGGCCGTACCGGTATGGCGGCGCGGCTGGCGCTCGTCGTGGACGACGTGGCCGAGCTGCGGGCGGGGCTGGAGGCGTACGGGCGGGGTGAGAGCCCCGGTCCCCACGCCTTCACCGGCTCCGGCAGCGACGGGAACGGCGACAGGAACGGGACGCCGACGGCGGAGGAGTGTGTGCGGCTGTTCCGGGCCGGGCGGCTGGAGGAGGTGGCGGCGGCCTGGGCCGGGGGAGCGCGGGTGCCGTGGGGCGAGTGCCACGACGGCGGGCGGCGGGTGTCGCTGCCGGTCTACCCGTTCCAGGAGGAGTCGTGCTGGCTCGGACGCTGGCAGCGCACCACATCCGCCGAGCCCGCCGAGCCCGCCGAGCCCGCCGAGCCCGCCGAGGTGCCCGCCGATCCGTCCGCCGGGCCTGTCGAGTCGTCCCCCGCGTCCGTCGGGTCGCCCGCCGGGCCGCGGGTCGAGGTCGGGGAGTTCGTGCCGGACAGGGAAGGGGTGCGGTTCGAGGTGCTGCCCGAAGGGGTGGCGTTGGTGGTGATGGGGGCGGGGGCGTCCATGTTCACCCGGGAGCTCATCGACGACCTCCAGGCCGTGTTCGCCGAGATCGGCGGGCGCGAGGACGTCAAAGCGGTCGTCCTCACCGGCAGCGGCAACGTCTTCAGCATGGGCGCCACGCCCGAGGCACTGCGTACGCTCGCGGGCGGCCAGGGACGCTTCACGGACGTGCCGTTCCTGTACGAAGGGCTGCTGCGGTGCGACCGGCCGGTCATCGCCGCCGTCCAGGGGCACGCCTCGGGTGGCGGGCTGGCCTTCGGGCTGTTCGCCGACCTCGTCGTCATGGCCGCCGAAGGCGTCTACAGCGCCAACTTCATGAAGTTCGGGTTCACGCCGGGGATGGGGGCGACGTACATCCTCGAGGAGCGGCTGGGCCGGTCGGTGGCGTACGAGATGCTCTACACCGGCCGTTCCGTCACGGGCGAGGAGCTGGCCCGGCGGGGCGCGGGGGTGACCGTACTGCCGCAGGACGCGGTGCTGAAGGCGGCGCTCAGGCACGCCCGCTCGATCGCCGCGCTGCCGCTGCCCGCGCTGCGGGCGCTCAAGTCCGAGCTGGCCGGGCGGGTGCTCGACCGGCTCTCCGGTGTCATCGCGGGGGAGTCGGGGATGCACGAACGCGTGCTGGGGGAGGAGTCGCTGGCCCGCGTAGACGACTACTTCACCAAGGTGGACACCTTCCGCGGCGACTCCCCCAAACCACCCACCGCCGAGGACGGACCCGGCAGTGGGAAGGCCGCGCCTGCCCCGCCCGCTCCTGCGGGTGTCGGGCCTGAGCCGGTGGAGGTGCGACGGGTGATCGAGGGGACGCTCATGAACCACCTCTACCTGGAGGCCCACGAGGTGGACGACGCGCTGAGCTTCAGCGAGATGGGCCTGGACTCGATCGGGGCCGTGGAGATCGTCCGCGACCTGAACCGGAGCTTCGGCCTCGACCTGGACTCCGTCGCCGTCTACGACGACCCGACCGTCCCCGCCCTGGTGGACGCCGTCCGCGACGCCGCCGCAGCCGACAGCCTGAACGTCCCGCCCGCTGCCGAACCCACCGCCGAACCCACCGCCCCGCCCGAGCAGGCCGAGCAGGTCGAGCAGGTCGAGCAGGTCGAGACTTCGGAGCGGGAGGGGCAGGTACGACTGCCCTCGCTCGACGGTGACCGTACCGAACCGGGAACGGCGGCCCGGGAGGCGCCCGCGCGGCCCGGCACGGTCACCCTGGAGGAGGTGCGTCCCGCCGGGAAGCCTCCGGCGCGGGACGGGGACGGCATGGAGATCGCCGTCATCGGCATGGCCGGCCGTTTCCCGGACGCCCCCGACCTCCGGACGTTCTGGGACAACCTGGCGGAGGGACGGTGCAGCATCCGGGAGGTGCCCCCCGAACGGTTCGACGTGTCGGCGGTGTACGACGCCGACCGCATGGCCCCGGGCAGGACGTACAGCAAGTGGGCGGCCATGCTCACCGACGTCGACGCCTTCGACGCGGGCTTCTTCAACATCTCGCCCCTGGAAGCCGAGACGATGGACCCGCAGCAACGCCTCTTCCTCCAAGAGGCGTGGCACGCCCTGGAGGACGCCGGCTACGCAGGCAGATCCGGCCGCAGGCCGTGGGGATGCTTCGTGGGCTGCGGCGCCGGCCGCTACGCGAGCCTGCTCGCCGCGGCCGGGCGCGACGACACCGGGCACGCCTTCCTCGGCAACGCCTCGTCGGTGTTGCCCGCGCGGATCGCGTACCTCCTGGACTTCGGCGGGCCGACCATGGCGGTGGACACCGCGTGCTCGTCCTCGCTGGTGGCCGTGCACCTGGCCTGCGAGAGCATCCGGCGCGGCGAGTGCGAGGCGGCGATCGCGGGTGGGGTGGCGGTGATGAACACCCCGAGGATGCACATCTGGTGCAGCAAGGCCGGGATGCTCTCGCCGACCGGCACCTGCGCGCCGTTCGACGAGTCGGCCGACGGCATCGTGCTGGGCGAGGGCGTCGGCGTGGTCGTGCTGAAGCGCCTGGACCGGGCGCTGGCGGACGGCGACCACGTGCACGGCGTCATCCGGGCCGGTGGCGTCAACGGCGACGGCGCGACGAACGGCATCACCGCCCCCAGCGCCTCCTCACAGGCGGAACTGCTCACCGAGGTGCACCGGCGGGCCGGGATCGATCCCGGCGTGGTCGACTACGTCGAGACGCACGGCACCGGCACCGAACTGGGCGACCCGATCGAGGTCAAGGCGCTGGCGAAGGTGTTCGGCACGGACCGCGAACGCCCGTGCCGCATCGGGTCGCTCAAGGCGAACGTGGGCCACACCACGATGGCGGCCGGGATCGGCGGGCTGCTCAAGACGTTGCTGGCGTTGCGGCATCGGCAGTTGCCGCCTTCGCCGGGGTTCGTCCGGGCCAACCCGAAGATCGACTTCGCCGACGGCGCGCTCGAAGTGGTCACCGAGCTGTCGCCGTGGACGGCCGGGGGCTCCGGGGAGCGGGTGGCGGCCGTGAGCAGCTTCGGCTTCAGCGGCACCAATTGCCACCTCGTGGTCGCCGAGGCGCCCGCCCGCGAACCGCGTACCGGCGGCGGCGAGGACGTCGTCGTCCCCCTGTCGGCCGCGGACGAACCGGCGCTGGCACGCCTGCGCACCGACCTGGCCGGCCATCTCGACGCCCACCCCGAGCTGGACGTACGCGACGTCGCCCGTACGCTCGCCGTCGGCAGGCCGCATCTGGCCGGGGCCCGGATCGCGTACGTGACCGGGGACCTCGCGGACCTGCGCGCCCAGCTCCGCGACGGCCCCCGCCCCGCACGCGGCGAGGCGGGCCGCCGCGCCGACCGCTACACGGCCGGGGACGACCTCCGCTGGGACGACCTGACGGCGGGCGGGCGGCGGGTGCCGCTGCCGGTGTACCCGTTCGCGGGCGACCGGCGTCACTGGGTCGGGGGCGACGGCCGTCCGGCGCGGGTCGTCCGGCAGGAGCACATCCGTCCCGATGACCGGCTGGTGGCCGATCACCTGATCGGCGGCGTCCCCGTGCTGCCCGGCGTGGCCCTCCTGACGATCGCGGCGCGGCGCGGCGGGTTGTCCGGGCCGGTGCGGTTCGAGCGGGTGCGGTGGCTGCGTCCGTACGAGGTGCGCGAGGCCCGTCCCCTGGAGGTCACACTGCACGACGACGGCGGCTTCGAGCTGGAGGGTCACGCGCGTGGCACCCTGGTACGCGCGGACGGCCAGTGGGGGCGGCTGGACCTCGGGGAGATCGAGGCGCGCTGCACGGGCAGCCGTTCGGCCGACGACCTCTACCGGGCCTTCGACCGCGCCGGGCTGCACTACGGGCCCGGGTTCCGGGTGCTGCGCGAGGTCCGCGTCGGCGACGGCGAGGCCCTCGGCGTCCTGCGTGCCGGGGCGGACTGGGAAGCACTGCTGGACGGTGCCCTGCAGACCATCGCGGTGCTGCGTACCGAGGACGCCGGGCCCGCGATGCCGTTCAGCGTGGAGTCGGCCGAGCTGGACGGGCCGTTCACCGGCCCCGCCCACGCCCACGTGACCGACGGCGGCCGGGACGGGTACACGGTCCGGCTCGCCGACGCCGAAGGGAAGGTCAGAGCCGAGTTCCGGGGAGTCGTCCTACGCCCCCGACCGGCCGGCGCTACGACTCGCGCCACCCCCCGCGGCACCTCTCGCGCTACGGCGGAAGGCATGATCTACGCGCCGGTCTGGCGTAGGGCGGCAACCCCGGAGACGGCGGCGACCGCCGGAGCCGGTGGTGGGCGGGCGCTCGTGTCGCACACGCCCGCCGCCGAGCCGCTGGCCCGCGCGCTGCTGGCCACGCACGCGGACGGCCGCCTGGCGCCGCTGGACTCCTCCGTCCCCCTGGAGGGACGGTACGACACCGTCTACATCCTCGCCACGACGGGCCCGGACGGCCCACCGGCCGGCGACCCGACCACCCGCGACGTGTTCCGCCTGCTCAAGCGGCTGTCGGAGCAGGGCGGGGGCGGATGGGCGCCGACGGTGAAGGTGGTCCTCGCCGGAGCCGTACGGGTCGGGGACGAGGAGATCGTCCCGCACGCGGCGGGCGTGATCGGCCTGACCAGGGCGGTGGCCGCCGAGCACCCGCGCTGGACCGTCGCCGCCATCGACGTGGGCGCCCTGCCGCCGCCTCCCGCCGACCTGACCGACCTGACCGACCTGACCGACCCGGCTGACCTGGCCGACCTCGCCCGCCTGGTACGCGTCGAGAGCTGCGCCGACGACCTGGTCGCGCTGCGCGACGGCCACCGGTACGTCCGCACCCTGGAACCCCTGCCCCTGCCCCTGGAGGGCGGCGGCCCGTACCGGGACGGCGGGACGTACCTGATCGTGGGCGGGACGGGCGGGCTCGGCCGCACACTGGCCAGGCACCTCGCCGCCACCGTCGGCGCCCGGCTGGCGCTCGTCGGCCGCCGCGAGCTCACGCCGGAGATCCGCGCGCAGCTCGCCGAGATCGACTCGCTCGGCGGGCAGGCCGTGTACCTGCGGGCCGACGTCGCCGACCGGGCCGCGTTCGGCAGGGCCGTCGAGGCGGCACGGCAGCGGTACGGCGAGATCCACGGCGCCTTCCACGCCGCCCTGGTGCTGCGCGACATGACGCTCGCCAACATGGACGACGACGCGTTCGCCGAGGTGCTCTCGCCCAAGGTCGCCGGGGCGGCCGTGTTCGCCGAGAAGTTCGCCGAGGAGTTCGCCGGCCGGACGCCCGACTTTCTGGCCTACTTCTCCTCGGCGGCCTCGTTCGTCGAGGTGGGCGGGCAGGCGAACTACGCGGCCGCCAGCACGTTCGAGGACGCCTACGCGCTGAGCCTGCGGGACCTGCCGGTGAGCGTGATCAACTGGGGGTACTGGGGGAGTGTCGGCGCGGTGTCGGGCGGCGGCTACGACGACAGGTTCGCCGAGCTGGGCATCTCCTCGATCGAGCCCGAGGAGGGCATGGCGGCGCTGGCGGCGGTCCTCAGGGCGGGGGCCGGGCAGGCGCTCGTCGTCAAGGCGGAACCCGAGGGCCTGGCCCGCATCGGCATCCGTGTTCCCGATGACAGCCACGCTTCCGATGCGGGGCGTGGGGAGCTCGATCGGGCGCGGGTGGCGTTCGACGCGCTGGACGAGCTGGCCCGCGGACTGCTGCGCCGCTCGGCGGACCGGGTGCGCGCCGTCCGGGACGTCCGCCCGGACCGCGGCCGGTTGCACGCCGGCGTGCTCGACCTGCTGGAACGACCGGCGCGGACGCCCGAGCCGGAGGAGGTGACGGCCAGGTTCCCCGACCTGGAGCCGCACGTCAGGCTGCTGACCGCGTGCGTCGAGGCGCTGCCCGGCGTGCTGGCGGGCGAGCGCGACCCCATGGAGGTGCTGTTCCCCGGCGGCTCGATGAGCCTGGTCGAACAGGTCTACAAGGGACAGGCGGTCTCGGACCACTTCAACCGCCTGCTCGCCGGCGAGGTCGCCCGCGGCGCCCCCCGCCGCGTCCTGGAGATCGGGGCCGGTACGGGGGCGAGCACCGGTTTCGTCCTGGACGCCCTCGAAGGCCAGGACGTCGAGTACACCTACACCGACATCTCGGCCGGGTTCCTGCGCCACGGCGAGCGCGAGTTCGGCGCACGCCACCGCCCGGACGTCGTCCTCGCCCTCTTCGACGTGGAACGGGACCCGTCCGAGCAGGGCTTCGAGATCGGGGCGTACGACGTCGTGCTGGCCACGAACGTGCTGCACGCCACCGCCGACGTCGGCCGGACGCTGCGCAACGCCGCGGCGCTGCTGCGTCCCGGCGGGCGGCTGCTGGTCAACGAGGTGACGCGGGCGGCCGACTTCCTGACCCTCACGTTCGGGCTGACGCCGGGCTGGTGGCGCTTCGCCGACGAGGAGCGGCGCCTCCCGCACAGCCCGCTGCTCGGTGCGGTCCAGTGGCAGCAGGCGTTCAGGGACGCCGGGCTCACCCCCGCCCGTACGCTGGGCATCCCCGGCACGCCCGTCGCCGAGCTCGACCAGTGCGTCCTGGTGGGCGAGACGGCCTCCGCCGGCGGCGCCCGCGACTACGTCAAGCGGGTGTTCGCCGAGGTGCTCAAGTACGGCACCGCCGACCTGGACGAACGCGCCACGTTCGAGACCTTCGGCATCGACTCGCTGGTGAGCCAGAACGTCATCCACCGCTTCGAGCAGGACCTCGGCCCGCTGCCGTCGACCCTCCTCTTCGAGAACCTGACGATCGAGGAACTGGGCGCGTACCTGGAGAACGAGCACGGCGACCGCCTGCGCGCGGCCCTCGGGCACGAGCCCGCGCGGGAGGAGCCCGCACGGGTCGCGCCGCGGCGCGAACCCGCCTCGCAGGCCCTCGACATCGCCGTGGTCGCGGTGACCGGCCGCTACCCGGCCTCCCCCGACCTGGACGCCTTCTGGCGCAACCTCGCGAACGGCACGAACTGCATCACCGAGGCCGACCGCTTCGACCTGGACGCCCTGTACGACCCCAAACGCGGACGCAAGCAGCGCACCTACAGCAAGTGGGGCGGCTTCATCGAGGGGGTGGAGGAGTTCGACGCGCCGTTCTTCGGCATCCTGCCGCGCGACGCCGAGATCACCGACCCGCAGGAACGCCTGTTCCTGGAGACCGCCTGGACCCTGCTCGAAGACGCCGGCTACCTGAGCGAGCACACCAGGCAGCCGCGCACCGGCGTCTTCGTCGGCACCATGTACGGCTCCTACGGCCGGATGGCGGCCGCCGAGGGCTGGCCGCACGGCCGGTACGCCGGTGCGCACTCGGCGTACTGGTCGATCGCCAACCGGGTGTCGTACTTCTTCGACCTGCGCGGGCCGAGCCTGGCCGTCGACTCGGCCTGCTCGTCCTCGCTGACCGCGGTCCAGCTCGCCTGCGAGAGCCTGCGGCGCGGCGAATGCTCGCAGGCCATCGCGGGCGGTGTGAACCTGATCCTGCATCCCGCCCACTTCGTCGCGCTCTGCTCGCTGAACATGCTCGCCGCCGACGGCGCCTGCAAGGTGTTCGACGAGGCGGCGGACGGGTTCGTACCGGGTGAGGGCGTCGGGGCGGTGCTGCTCAAGCCCCTGGCCGACGCCGAGGCGGACAGCGACCGGATCTACGGCGTCATCAAGGGAGCCTTCGCCAACGCCGGGGGGAAGACCGCGGGCTACACCGTCCCGAACCCGGGCGCGCAGGCCGACCTGGTGTCGGAGGCCGTACGGCGGGCCGGCCTGGACCCGCGGACCGTCTCCTACGTCGAGGCGCACGGCACGGGCACCGCACTCGGCGACCCCATCGAGATCGCCAGCCTGACCCGAGCATTCGGTCCCGCCCCTGGCTCCGGACCTGGGGACGGGGTGGAGCGGCTGGTCGGGTCCGTCAAGGCCAACATCGGGCACCTGGAGGGCGCGGCGGGCATCGCCGGTCTGACGAAGGTGCTGCTGCAGTTCCAGCACGGGCAGGTGGCCCCCTGCGCGAACCTGGACACCCCCAACTCGAAGATCGACTTCGCCGCGTCGCCCTTCCGGCCGCCGGAGCGGCTGACCGACTGGCGGCGTCCGGTCCTGGGCGACGAGACGTTCCCGCGCCGGGCGGGGGTCAGCTCGTTCGGCGCGGGTGGGGCGAACGTGCACGTCGTCCTGGAGGAGTACGTGCCCTCCGCCGGGCCGCCGCCGGAGCCCGCCGACGAGGGGGAGCACGTGATCCTGCTCTCGGCGCGTACCCGCGACCAGCTCCGTACGATGGCGGGCCGGGTCGCCGACCTCGCGGCGAGCGGCCGGGCCGGGCTGGCGGACCTCGCCTACACCACCCAGGTCGGACGAGCCGAGCTCCCCGAACGCCTGGCCGTCCACGCCACCACCCTGAACGACCTCACCACCACCCTTCGCACCTTCGCCACCAACGGCAACGCCGAGAACGCCCTCACCACCCTTCCCAAGCCCCCCTCGGAGGACGGAGTTCACGGCGTACGACGGGCGGCCACGCCTGACGCGGGCCCGGCGGCGGACGGCGTACGAGAGCCTGCGCCGGATGGCGTGCGGGAGCTTGCGGTGAGGTGGGTCGCGGGCGACCGGGTGGACTGGGCGACCAGATGGCCAGCCCCCCACCCGCGCCGCGTCACCCTGCCCCCTTACCCCTTCGACCGCCGCCGCTACTGGCTCCCCTCCGACCAGCCACCCCCAACCACCACGCCGTCCTCGGTGGCGGCCCCGGGTGCCGGGCCGGTGGCCGAGGTTGTCGCCGGGCCGGGTGCGGTGCCGGATCCTCTGAGTGAGTCGCCGGGCCGGGAAGACGCGGATGCGCGGTGCACCTACCTGCGTCCCGCCTGGACGCCGGCCCCCCTCCCCGAGGGAACACGGGAGCCGGACGCCCTCCTGGTGATCACCGAGGACGACCGGCTGGCCGAGGCGCTGGGAGGCGTCCGGGTCCGGCCCGGCGACGCGCTCCCCGCCGACGTCCGAGCCGGGGATGGGGAGAAGGGCAGCGGGTCGGCCGGGCGTGTCGCTCGGCCGGAGGCCGGGCGGGCGCGCGTTCCCGACGCGATCGTGATCGCGCCGTCGGACCCGTTCCCCGGGACGGCCGCGTTCGAGGTGTTGCTCGGGACGGCCACGGCCGTTCTGCGTGAAGGGGGGCCGTTGCGGGTGGTGGTGTCGGCCCCGACCGGCGAACCGCACCACACTGCCCTGGCCGCCGCGCTGCGAACGCTGGCCCTGGAGCACACCGGGTTCAGCGGCGTGTGCGTCACCGGGGCCGATCCGGCGCAGGTCGCGGCCGAGCTGCGGGCCCCCGCCGCCGGGACCGCACCCGAGCAGCGGGTCTCCGAGGTCGCCTACCGCGACGGCACCCGCCTGCTGAAGGGCATGGAGCCGTACGAGCCGCCCCCGGCCGGGCTGGACGTCCGGCAGGACGGCACGTACCTGATCACGGGGGGCGCGGGCGCCATCGGGCTGGCCTTCGCCCGCTTCCTCGCCGCGCGCGGCGTGGCGCGGCTGGTCCTGACGGGACGCTCCGACCCGGGCGACGACATCGCCCGCCGGATCGCCGGGCTGCCCGCCGTGTACGCGCGCGCCGACGTCTGCTCGGCCGACGACCTGCGCGACCTGCTCGACCGGTACGGCCCCTTCCACGGCGTCATCCTCGCCGCCGGAATCCACCGGGACGCCCGGGCCGTACGCAAACGTCCGGAGGACACGCGGGCCGTCCTGAGCCCCAAGATCCTCGGCACCGTCCTGCTCGACGAGGCCCTGCGCGGGCAGCCGCTGGACTTCCTGGCGCTGTTCTCGTCCGTGGCGGCCGAGACCGGCAACATCGGGCAGATCGACTACGCCTACGCCAACGCCTTCCTCAACCGGTTCGCCGAGCGGCGCGAGCGGCTCGGGCACGGCCGGACGCTCGCCGTCGGCTGGCCGCTGTGGGAGGAGGGCGGCATGACGGTGGACGACGCCACCCGCCGCCTGTTCGAACGCCGGTGGGGCAGCGTCCCGTTGGGCACCGCCGCCGGTGTCACCGCCTTCACCAGAGGGCTGGCCGGATCAGAGACGAGCTTCGCGGTGGTCGAAGGCCCCGCCGAACGCTCCCAGCCGCCCGCGACCCCCGAATCCGAGGTTATGGAGATGAGCGAGCCCGTGTCCGCGCCGGAGACGACCGGATCCGGCGACGGCGACGATCTGATCGAGGCGGTCCGGGCGGAGCTGCGCCGGGCGGCGGCCGGATTCCTGCTGGTGGGCGAGGAGCACGTGGACCTCGACGCCGAGCTGATGGACATGGGGTTCGACTCCATCTCCATGGCCGAGCTGGTGGACCAGGTCAACGAGCGGTACAAGCTGGACCTGCTGCCGACCGTGCTCTTCGAGGCCACCGACCTGGCCACCTTCTGCGACCACCTGCTCGCCGAGCACCCGTCCGAGATCGCCGCCGCCCACACCCCACCCGCCCCCGCCGAGAAGCCCGTACAGCCTGAGAAGCCCGTGGAGAGGGCCGCAGAGCGGGCCGCCCAGCCGCACCCGGCGCCGGAGACCGTGGCCCCCCTCCCACGGCCCGGCGCCGGGGCCTCCCCACCGGCCCGCGACGGCGTCGCCGTCGTCGGCATGGCCGGCGTCCTGCCCGGCTCCGCCGACCTGGACGACTTCTGGCACCACCTGGCCGAAGGGCACGACCTGACCCGCCTGGTCCCCGAGGACCGGCGCGAGCTGCGCGACGACCCCGAGACGGCGAACGTCCGCGCCGGGTTCCTCGACGACGTGCGCTCCTTCGACGCCGCGCTGTTCGGCATCTCGCCCAAGGAGGCGGCGATGATGGACCCGCAGCAGCGGCTGTTCCTGCAGACCGTCTGGCGGGCCGTCGAGGACGCCGGTTACCGTCCCTCCGACCTGGCCGGCACCCGTACGGGCCTGTTCGCGGGCGTGTCCGCGTGCGACTACGACGACCTGCTGCGCGAGCACGGCGTACCGGTGGAGGCGCACACGGCCAGCGGCGTGGCCGACTGCATCCTGGCCAACCGCGTCTCGCACCTGCTGGACCTGCGCGGCCCGAGCGAGGCGGTCGACACCGCCTGCTCCAGCTCCCTCGTCGCCCTGCACCACGCGGTACGCGCCATCGAGGACGGCGAATGCGAGGCGGCCATCGCCGGCGGCGTCAACCTGACGCTGAGCCCGGGGCTCTACATCGCGTTCGCGAAGTCCGGCATGATCAGCCAGGACGGCGTCTGCAAGACCTTCGACGAGCGCGCCGACGGCTACGGCCGGGGCGAGGGTTGCGGAGCCGTACTGCTCAAGCCGCTGAAGGCGGCGCTGGAGGACGGCGACCAGATCCTCGCCGTGGTCAGGGGCAGCGCGGTCAACCACGGGGGCCGGGCCAGCTCGCTCACCGCGCCCAACCCCGAGGCGCAGGCCCGCGTCCTGTACGACGCCTACCGCAAGGCGGACGTCGATCCGGCCCGCGTGACCTACATCGAGGCGCACGGCACCGGCACCAGGCTCGGCGACCCGATCGAGGTCGAGGGCATGAAGAAGGCGTTCGCCCGCCTGTACGCCGACCGGGGACGGCCCGCACCGGACGCCCCGCACGTCGCCCTCGCCTCCGTGAAGGCCAACATCGGCCACCTGGAGGCGGCGGCCGGCATCGCGGGGCTGCTCAAGGTGCTGCTCTGCATGCGCCACGGCGCGTTGCCGCCGACGATCAACTACGAGCGCCCCAACCCGTACGTGCGGCTGGAGGGGACGCCGTTCGCCGTCAACACGCGGCTCACGCCGTGGGACGCGGCGGACCGGGTGGCGGGGGTCAGCTCGTTCGGTTTCGGGGGCACGAACGCGCACGTCGTGCTGGAGGCGTACCGGCAGGACAACCCGGCGGAGACGGCGGGGGAGCCGCGGTTGCTGGTCCTGTCGGCATCCGGCCGGGAGGCCCTGGAGGAGTACGCGGCGAGCCTCGCCCGGCACCTCCGGGCACATCCGGAGATCGGCCTCGACCGCGTCGCCTGGACGCTCCAGATCGGACGCCGCCACCTGCCCGAACGGCTCGCCGTGGTCGTACGGGACCGTGAGCAGGCGATCCGCGCGCTGAGCGGCGAGCCGGACGGGACCGTGCACAGGGGCACCGCCCGCAAGGACGCCCCCGCGCCGTGGGGGACCGCGCCGGAGGACGTCGCGCAGGCGTGGGTGTCCGGCAGCGAGGTGGACTGGCCACGGCTGTGGCAGGGCCCGCGCCCGGTACGGGTCTCCCTGCCCGGCCCGCCCTTCGCCCGCGTCGAGCACTGGTTCACAGCCCCCGCCCGGCCCGCCGCTCAGGACGGCGGGGCCGTCCACCGGACCAGCGACGGGAGGGTACGCCTGCGCGCCACCAAGAACGGCAGCACACCGGCCGCCCCCGCCCCCGCCTCCGCCGACCGGACGAAGGCCCCGAAGGCAGCCGAAGCGTCGCCCGCACCCTCCGGAACCTCCGCCGGGGTGGAGGAGATGTTGCGCGAACGGCTCTCCACGATCCTGGACGCCGACCCCGCAGGCGTGGACGTGGACACCCCCTTCGAGGAACTGGGACTCGACTCCATCTTCCGGATGGAACTGGTCAAGGCGATCAACACCGCCTTCTCCCTCGACCTCCAGGCAGCCGAACTGTACGAGTACGACACCGTGGACCGCCTGTCCCGCGCGGTGGAAGCCGCCATCAAAGCCCCCAAGGCCGAGCCCGAGCCCGAGCCCGATCAGGGTCAGGATCAGGATCACGATCGCGTGCGGAACGAGACCCCGGACGGGCTGGAGGAGCAGCTCACAGGGCTGATCGGCTCGATCGCCGACCGCCCGCTCACCCCCGCCCGCAGCTTCGCCGACAACGGCCTCACCTCCTTCGAGATGCTGCGCGTGGTGAGCGTCCTGGAGAAGCAGGTCGGCGCACTGAAGAAGACCCTGCTGTTCGACCACCCCACGCTCCCGGAGCTGGCCGCTCACCTGCGCGACGAGCACGGCGCCGAGTCCGTACGGATCCCGGAGGAACCGGACGGACCGGCCCCGCACGAGCCGCAGGCGCTGGACGGCGAGCCGGCCGTGGTCCTGAAGCGGGACCTGCACCGGCATCCGGACCTGCGCGAGCTGGTCGCCGACATCGACCGCCGCCACGCCAAGGAAGGCGGCCTGGCCGGGCGCGACATCGCGCCGCTGGCCTTCGTCGGCTCGGCCAGGAAGGGATACCTGCACGTCTCCGAGCACGGCGGCAACCTGCTGGCCTGGAGCTACGCGGGCTCCGAGGAGTACTTCCACGAGCTGGTCGAGGAGTACACCCGGTACGCGAGGGCGCACCGCCTGCGGCCGAACTTCCTGTCCCTCCTCCCGGTGCGCGAGGTGGCGGGGGAGCCGTTCAGCGCGACGCCGTTCGGGGCCGTGCAGCGGCTCGACGACCTGGGCTCCTTCACCCTGAAGGGCGGGCGGATGGAACGCCTGCGCTACATGGTGCGGCGCTTCGGCAAGGCGGGCGAGTGCCGGACGGTCGAGTACCGTTCGGGCGACGACCCCGCGATGGACCGCAGGCTGGCCGGGCTGGTGGACGAGTGGTCCGGCCGCAAGCAGATGGTCAACCCGTACGTGTCGGTGGTCCGGCGGGAGATCGAGGAGGGCCGCCTGGACCGCAGGCACCGCGTCTTCGTCACCTACGTGGACGACGAGGTGGCCAACGCCGTCGTCATCACGAAGATCCCGTCGGAGAACGGCTACCTGCTGGACGTCGAGTTCTACCCGAAGGGCATGCCGCTCGGCGGGCTGGAGTTCGCGATCGTGCGCGTCGTCGAGCAGTTGGTGGACGAGGGCTGCACGATGTTCAGCTTCGGCGCGAGCTTCGGGGTGGAGACCGAGGAGTCGGCCAACGCCGCCCCGGACGTGCGGCAGGCGCTGGACGAGCTGCGTTCCGCGGGCATCTTCGGCGAGGGGAACTTCCAGTTCAAGAACAAGTTCCGGCCGGTGAACGTGCCCATCTACCTGTGCCAGCCGGAAGGACGGGACCGCACCCCGGTCTCCGACATCATCCTCATGATCGCCGACCCGGACCTCAGACCCCCCGCCGACCAGCCTCCCGCCGACGAGTCCACCGCCGACCAGGCTCCCGCTGACCAGCCCGCCCACCGGGTCACCACCGACCTGATCACCGACTCCTGGGCCGAGCTGGACGCCCCCTGGATCGCCGACCGGCTGCGGCGGCTGACCGACCGGTCGGCCGCCCAGCCCGACGCCGAGATCGACGGCCTGCCGTTCCCCCACGTGGTCCCGACGGGCTCCGGCCGTTCGGCCGAGGCGCTGCTGTGCCGCTCGTGGCCCGGCCGCCGGGGACGGGTGCCCCACAACGGCCTGTTCCCCACCTGGTACCTGAACCTGACCGACAACGGGTTCAAACCGGTCGAGATCCCCGGCGGCCCGGACATGGACGTCGACGCGCTCCGGGCCGAACTGGAAGGGGACGAACCGGTGTCGTTCGTCTGCGTGGAGGTGAGCAACAACGCGGCCGGCGGCGCGCCCACCTCCCTGGCGAACCTGCGCGCGGTCAAGGAGGTCGCGGCGGCGTACGGCGTGCCGCTGGTGATCGACGGCGCCCGCGTGGTGGACAACGCGGTCGCGATCGCGGACGGCCGGGACGTGTGGGAGGTCGTCCGCGAGATCCTGGAACCGGCCGACAGCGCGACGATCAGCCTGTCCAAGAACTTCGGGGTGCCGTTCGGCGGCCTGCTCGCCACCCGCGACGAGGCCCTGCGCCAACGGGTCGCCGAGCGGCTGGAGACGTGGGGCAGGGACGTCGGCCTGGCCAACCGCCGGATCATCGCGGCCGCGCTGGACGACCGCGAGACGGTGGTCGAGCAGGTACGCGCCCGCGCGGAGGCGGTGGCGGCGCTCCGGCAGGGCCTGGCGGAGTCGGGCGTGCCGCTGGAGGGCCCGGCCGGCGGCCACTGCGTGTTGCTCAAGGACGCCGACCACGTACGGATCTCCCGCGAGACGGGCATCAGGGGTGCTCCGCACTTCGGCCGCGAGGACGTGGTACGGCTGGCGGTCCCGGTCGGCCTCAGCGTCGAGGAGGCCAAGGACGCCGCCGCCCGCCTGGGCGCCCTCCTCGGCGACGACACCCCCGCATCGACCACCCGGACGAAGACGGCCAACCATCGGAAGACCGCGGACAACCCCAACCTGGCGATCCTGCGCGAGCACAACCCCGACGTCGAGCACGAGATCATCACCACCAGGGACGGCGACGTCGAGCTGTTCAGCGCGGGTTCGGGACCGCCGCTGCTGCTCATGCACCCGTTCAACATCGGCGCAGGTGTCTACGCCCGGCAGTTCGAGGGCCTGGCACACCGCTACCGGGTGACGACCGTGCACCATCCGGGTGTGGGCGCGACCACGGCCGCCGCCGACCTGTCCCTCGACGGCCTGGCCAGGCTCTGCCACGACGTGGCGGGCGGCCCGGCGCACGTGGCCGGGGCGGCGTTCGGCGGCCTGGTGGCCCTGGCGTACGCGCTGGCCCATCCGGACGACACCGAGTCGCTGATCCTGATCGGCGGCTCCTGCCGCATCGGCAACCGCGTCGGCGACATCGACAAGCTGGAGGTGGTGGCCACCCAGGACTTCGACCGGGTCATCGAGGGCAGCGGCTCGAAGCGGCTGCGCAAGCGGCGGGCCGCCCTGATGCGGCTGCTGCTGCGCGCGGAGAGCATGGCCCCGCAGGTCGGCCTGCGCTACCTGGACGTGTTCGCCGAGCGTCCCGATCTCGGCGATCGGCTGGCGGAGATCCGGGCGCGCACCCTGATCGTCCAGGGCCGGTACGACACCGTCATCCCGGCCAAGACCGCGCACCTGCTGCACGCCCTGATCCCCGACTCCCGTTACGAGGAGGTCCCCGACGCAGGCCACTTCCCGCAGCTCACCAGCCCCGACGAGGTCAACCGGCTCATCTGCGAGTTCCATGATGAACAGAATTGACGAAAGCACCGTGACCAGGACCGAGCTGGTCAAACCCGGCATGTGCGGGCCCAACTCGCTGTTCATGGGCGAGGTCGGCGACTGGACCTGGGACACGGTCAGCGCGCTGTGCGGCACGAACGCCTTCGACGCGCGCAACGCGGCCGGCGATCCCACGTACCTGTCGTTCTACTACTTCCACGTCCGGGGCAGCCGGGACCTGCACGTGAACGCGCTGACGTTCGGCGACGAGCTGGAGGTCACCTCCAGGCTGTTCGGCTTCGGCAGCGAGTCCGTGCTGGCCCTGCACCGGATCGGCCGCGACGGCGGCCGGGCGGGCGAGCTCGACCCGGACCGTTTCTACGCCTTCGACGACCCCGGCTGCATCTACGTGGAGACCTTCAACCGGTGGATCTCCAGGAGCGCCCCGGGCAGCAACGAGGGCCTGGTCAAGTCGTCGCCGGTGGACTTCAGGCACGAGCATCTGCCGGAGTTGCCCGGCGCGTACTCACCGAGGCGGGTCTACGGCCACGCGCGGAGCACCGGCACCTTCCTGGCCCGCAAGCCGGACGATCCGATCACGTTCACCGCCGACTACCCGGTGGAGCCGTCCAGGGACCTCAACGGCGTGGGCCTGCTCTACTTCGCCTCCTACTTCTCGATCGCCGACTGGGTGCTGCTGCGCTTCTGGCGGCACCGGGGGTTCAGCGTCGCCGACTTCCTCGGCCGCGTCGTGCTCGACCAGCGGCTCTGCTACCTGGGCAACGCGAACGCCGACTCGGTGCTGCGCGTGAGCCTGGAGTGCTGGCCGGCGCCGGAGAACGAGAACGAGAACGAGAACGAGGAGATCGTCAACCTCGTCATGGAGGACCGGGGCCGCACGATCGCGGTCAGCACCCTGCGCGTGCTGAGGAGGGGAGAGACCGATGGCGACACGTGAGCACGTCGAAGGCGTCGTGCACAAGGCGATCGACGAGATCCTGCCCGGCGTCGAGATCGACGGCCGGGCGCACCTGAAGGACCTGGGCGCGGACTCCGTGGACCGGGTCGAGATCATCATGGCCGTGCTCGACCGGCTCGGCGTCCGCGAGCCGCTGTCCTCCTTCGGCGGCGTGCCCAGCGTCGACGCCCTGGTCGACTTCCTGTGGGAGCGTGTGAGGTGAACGTCGGAATCGAGGCACTCAACGTCTACTGCGGCCTGGCCCAGATCCCGGTGCCGGTGCTGTTCGAAGGGCGCGGGCTCGACGCCGAGCGCCTGGGCAACCTGATGATGACGAACCGTTCGGTCGGCCTGCCGTTCGAGGACCCGGTGACGAACGCCGTCAACGCCGCCCGGCCGATCGCCGGCGACGACCGCATCGAGATCCTGATCACCTCCACCGAGTCCGGCCTGGACTACAGCAAGTCGGTGGCCTCCTACGTGCACGAATACCTCGGCCTGCCCAGGAGCTGCCGGGTGGTGGAGGTCAAGCAGGCGTGCTACGCGGCGTCGGCCGCCGTCCAGCTCGCCGCCGCGTACGTCGCCTCGGGGGTGTCGCCCGGCGCGAAGGCGCTGGTGATCGCGACGGACGTGGCGCTGGTGGACGAACGGGCCGCCTACGCCGAGCCGGCGATGGGCGCCGGGGCCGCCGCCGTGCTGATCGGCGACCGGCCGCGTGTCCTGGACCTCGACCTGGGGGCGTTCGGCAACCACAGCTACGAGACGATGGACTCGGCGCGGCCGGGGCCGACGTTCGACGTCGCCGACTCCGACCGCTCGCTGTTCGCCTACCTCGACTGCCTCACGAGCTGCCTGGCCGGCTACCGGTCCAGGGTCGAGGACGCCGACTTCGCCACCACCTTCGACCACCTGGCCATGCACACCCCGTTCGCCGGGATGGTCAAGGCCGCGCACCGCAAGCTGATGCGCGAGTCGGGCGGCGGCACGGCCTCGGTCGAGCAGGACTTCGAACGGCGGGTGCTGCCGTCGCTGGCCTACCCGCGACAGGTGGGCAACCTGTGCTCAGGCTCGGTCTACCTGGCGCTGGCCAGCCTGATCGACAACGCCGCCCTGGACGGCCCGGCCCGGGTCGGCCTCTACTCCTACGGCTCGGGCTGCTCCTCGGAGTTCTTCAGCGGCCTGGTGGACGAGGAGTCGGCGCGCACGCTGGCCGCGATGCGGATCGGCGAGCACCTGGACGGCCGCTGCGAACTCGGCTTCGACGAGTACGCCGCACTGCTGCCGGACACCCTCACCTGCCTCGTGCCGGAGCGGGACCGGCAGGTCGACGTGGGCGCGTACGAGCACCTGCTCGGCCGGGCCCGCGTCGACCGCGATCTCCTGGTGAACACCGGGACCAAGGACTACCACCGAACCTACGAATGGCTGGCACGATGACCGACACGGAGATTTTCGAGACCGTCAAGCAGAACGTCCTGAAGGTGCTGCCGGACCTGCGGCCCGGCGACGTGACGACCGAGGGCACCTTGACCGACCTGGGAGCCAACAGCGTCGACCGGGCCGACGTGGTCACCATGAGCATGGAGGACCTCGGGCTGACCGTGCCGGTGTCGGAGTTCCAGGAGGTGCACGACATCCGGTCCCTGGTGAACCTGCTGGCGAGGCATGCATGAAGGTCGTCGTCACCGGCATGGGCATCGTCTGCTCGATCGCCTCCACCGTGCCGTCGTTCACCAGGGCGCTGCGTGCGGGCCGGTGCGGGATCGGGCAGGTGGCCGACCCCGGCGACGGCGGCCCGAGGCTGGCCGCCCCGGTCAGGGGCTTCCGCTTCAAGGAGGCGGTGGCGGCGCGCCGGCGCCTGCCCGAGGAGACCGTGCGCACCGCGCTGCGCGCCGCCGGCCGCTCGCCCCAGCCGCTCCAGATGGACCTGGTCGCCGCCATGCAGGCGTACGAGCAGGCGGGGCTGCACGAGGCGCGGGCCGACCCGGAGCGGATGGGCCTGGTCGTGGCCGGGCACAACCTCAGCTCCGGCTACGCCCACGACCTGCACCCCAAGTACGAGGACAACCCCGCCCACCTGCCGGCCAGGTTCGCCCTGCACTTCATGGACACCGACCGCGTGGGCACGCTGAGCCAGGTGTTCGGCATCAGGGGCGAGGGCTACACCGTGGGCGGCGCCTCGGCCAGCGGGAACGTGGGCATCATCAACGCCAGCCGACTGGTGGAGGCGGGCGCCGTGGACGTCTGCCTGGTGGTGGGCGCCATGACCGACCTGTCGCCGATGGAGAAGCGCGGCCTGGCCACGCTGGGCGCGGTCGCGGGCGTCGAGGAGCCGCGGCGGGCCAGGTGCCGGCCGTTCGACGAGGACCACGAGGGGTTCGTGCCCGGCCAGGGCGCCGGCTGCGTCGTGCTGGAGAGTGCGCGCTCGGCCGCCGCCCGCGGCGCGCGGGCCCTGGCCGAGCTGTGCGGCTACGACCTGAAGCTGGACGCCAACAGCCTGCCCGACCCGCGCGAGGAGGGCGAGGCCAAGGTGATGGTCAACGCCATGGCCAACGCGGGCGTGGGGCCGCGCGACATCGACTATGTCAACGCCCACGCCACGGCCACCCCGAGCGGCGACGTCGCCGAACTGGCCGCGCTGCGCAGGGCGCTGGGCGACAGCTTCGGCCGGCCGTGGGTCAACTCCACCAAGGGCCTGGTCGGCCACTGCATGTGCGCGGCCGGCGTGGTGGAGGCGATCGCCACCGTGGTGCAGATGCGCCGCGGGTTCGTCCATCCCAACCTCAACCTGCGCCATCCGATCAACCAGGACTGCCGGCTGGCGCCCGGCAGGCTCCGCGCCGCCGACATCCGCTACGCGCTGTCCAACAGCTTCGGGTTCGGCGGGTTCAACACATGCATAGTCCTCGGGCGCGAGCGTTGAGCTCAGACCGACGCATAGCACTCAAGGTCAGGGGTAGCGAAAAAGATGACAAAAAAAGGGAGCTGACATGACCACCCAAGGTAAGGGCTCGTACCAGATCACCGGATGGGACGAGAAGCCCTACGAGGAGAAGAAGGGCCAGCCCAAGCTCAGTCAGGCCCACGTCACCAACGCCTGGAGCGGCGACATCGAAGGCGAGGGACGGGCCGAGTACCTGATGGCCTACGCCAGCGACACCGAGGCCAGCTTCGTCGGCCTGCAGAAGGTCGTCGGGAGCGTACGCGGCAAGAAGGGCTCCTTCGTGCTGCAGGCGAACGGCACCTTCGACGGCGGCGTGGCCAAGGCCGACTGGTTCGTCGTGCCGAACTCCGGCACCGATGAGCTGAAGGGGCTGACCGGCAAGGGCGGGTACGTCTCCAAGACCGACGGCTCGGCGGAGGTCACCCTGAACTTCACCCTCGGGTAGACGCCGCACGCGACGAGTACGCGGGGCCGGGCGCCCCGCGTACTCGCATGTCAGGATCTGCTCAGTGTTGAGCAGACCGGCCCGCGGCCGCGCGGAACGATGGCCGCATGGACACTGAAGTGATCGTCGTCGGTGGCGGCCAGAGCGGGCTCGTCGCGGGCTACTACCTGAAGCAGGCCGGCATCCCCTTCGTCATCCTCGACGAGGAACCCCGCCTCGGCGAGGCGTGGCGGCAGCGCTGGGACTCCCTGGAGCTGTTCACGATCGCCGAGTACTGTGCCCTGCCCGGCCTGCGCTTCCCCGGCGGGAAGAACCGCTTCCCGACCAAGGAGGAGATGGCCGACTACGTCGAGGCGTACGGCGAGGAGTTCGAGCTGCCGGTCAGGCTCGGCACCCGCGTCACCTCCCTGGAGCCGATCGAGGGCGGCTACCGGCTGGAGACCACGAAGGGCACGTACGAGGCGCCCCAGGTGATCATCGCGACCGGCGCCTACCGGGTGCCGAAGCTGCCCGGGCTCGCGGACGGGCTGGACCCCGAGGTCTTCCAGGTGCACACCGGCCGCTACCGCAACCCGTCCCAGGTGCCGCCGGGCGGGACGGTCGTCGTGGTCGGCGCTGCCAACTCCGGCGCGCAGATCGCCCCCGAGCTGGCCCACGGCCGCCGTGTGCTGCTGTCGCAGGGCTCGCCGCTGCCGCACTTCGGCCGCCGCTTCCTGGGCAAGGGCCTGCACTGGTGGGGCGACAAGTTCGGGCTGATCGCCAAGCCGCTGATGGGCGAGCGCGACCGCCTGCACAAGAAGACGATCCTGGTCGGGCCGAGCCTGAAGAAGCTGGCCAAGCGGCACGGCTTCGAGCTGGTGGGCCGTACGGTCGGGGCCGAGGGCCGGACGATGCGCTTCGAGGACGGCCGCTCGGCCGACGTCGACGCCGTGGTCTGGGCGACCGGCTTCCGCTACGACTACTCCTGGGTGCACGCGCCCGTCGCGGACGACGGCGGCGGCATCGTGCAGGACCGCGGCGTGACCGCCGCCCCCGGCCTCTACGTCCTCGGCATGCAGTGCCAGCATTCCTACGGTTCGGCGCTCATCTGGTGGGTAAAGGACGACGCGGCCTATCTGGTCGAGTGCATCAGGCAGTTCCGTCCCCAGGCGGTGGCGAGCAGGAGGGGTTGAGCGACATGTCCAGGCAGGTGGCGCTGCTGCGCGGCGTGAACGTCGGCGGCCGGAACATGGTGAGCATGGCCGAGCTCCGCGAGCTGCTGAAGGGCCTCGGCTTCGAGGACGTCAGGACACACCTGCAGAGCGGCAACGTCGTCTACACCAGCGGGAAGAGCCCCGGCGAGGCGGCCGCCGAGATCGAGGCCGCGCTCGCCCGCGACCTGGGCGTCCAGGTGCCCGTCCTGGCCAGGACGGGCGCCGAGCTGGGCGCGATACTCAAGGCCGACCCGCTCGGCGACGTCGCCCACGACGGCGCCTTCTACCTGGTCACGTTCCTGTCCGGCGAGCCGGACGGCAAGCCGATCAAGGCGCTCGACCCCGAGGTCTTCAAACCGGACGTCTTCCGGCACGTGGGCAAGGAGATCTACGTGTGGTGCCCCAACGGGGTGCGCAACACCAAGTTGTCGTACTCCTTCTGGGAGAAGAAGCTCGGGGTCACCGCCACCGCGCGCAACTGGAAGACCGTCACCAAACTCCACGAACTGGCCGCCGAAGGCTAACCCGCCAGCAGGCGCTTGAGTGTCTTGCCGATCGGGCCGCGCGGCAGCGCGTCGGTGACGACGTACCGCGTGGGCCGTTCGGCCGGGTCCAGCCGGTCGGCGGCGAAGGCGCGCAGGTCGTCCTCGGCCACGGGGGAGCGCAGCACGACGGCCGCGGTGACACCCTCCGGCCCCCCGTACGCGGCGGCCTCGACCACCTCCGGATGCCGGTGCAGCGCGTGCTCGACCCGCAGCGAGGAGATCCGCCGCCCGCCGGAGACGATGACGTCGGCGGCGCGGTCGAGCAGGCGCAGCCGGCCCTCCGCGTCCAGCTCGCCCAGGTCGCCCATGTGGGTCCAGCCGTCGCGGAAGGTGCGCTCGTTCGCGGCGGCGTCGGTCAGGTAGCGGCGGGGCGGGGCGGCCGAGCGCAGGCAGATCTCGCCCGCCTCGGTGATCCGTACGTCGGTGCCCGCGCTCGGCCGGCCCAGCAGCCCCTCATCAGCCTCGGTGGGCGGCGTCTCCACCGGGCGGTGCACGAACGCGGGAGCCGACTCGGTCGAGCCGTAGCCGATGACGATCCGTACGCCCGGCAGGGCCTCCATGAGCCGGGCCACCGTGGCCATCGGCACCGGCGCCGAGCCCAGCATGAGCGCCCGCAGGCCGGACAGGTCGTACCGCTCGTGCCACCCGTACGCCACCATCCGCGTCGCGGTGGACGGCGGGACGATCGCCATCGGCACCCGCAGCTTCTCCAGCATGCGGGCCACGTTCTCGGGCCCGAGATCGGTCAGCACGTGCGTGGTGGCCGGGGCGGTCATCGCCGTCATCAGCGCGCTGTGCCCGGCGTTCGTGCCCAGCGGGACGGCCGCCAGCACCCCGGACACGCCGGTGAACAGCTTCCCGCGGCCCTCGTGGCCGTAGGTGAGGTTCGCGGCGGGGACCGCCACGGCCTTGGGGCGGCCGGTCGTGCCCGAGGTGTAGAGGATCTCGGCCACGTCGTCGTCCCGCGCGGCCGGCTGGTCGCCGACCGGGCCGGGCAGCACCTGGGTCGCCTCGCACTCGGCCAGGCGGGCGCGTACCTCGGCCTCCGGCAGCGCGGGCGGCAGGCCGAGCACGGTGCCGCCGGCCAGGTGCACGGCCAGGGCGGCCACGGCGTGCTCGATCCAGTCGTCGTGCCGCAGCGCCGTCCTGGCCGGGGCCAGCCGGGCGGCCAGCTCCTCCGACCGGGCGGTCCAGTCCGCCACGCGCAGCTCGCGCTCGCCGTCCACGACGAGCGCCACGTGATCGCCCGAGCGGCCGCTGACCAGTTCTGCCGGGTTCGTCGTCATGCGGCCGATGGTAGGAAGCCGCGCGCTTCCCGGATGCTCAGTGTTGAGCAGACCCGCGGGTCGCTTTCGTGTGGGCTGGAGTCGGCATGGGTCCGCGAAGCAGTGGGACGGCTGCCAAGAACAAAGGGAGGCGATGACATGAACCAAACCGGTGACGTGAACCGAACCGGTTCGAGTACGCGCGGCCAGCTGTTCGCCACCATCGGCGCACTCCTGGCCCTGGCCCTGGCCTCGATCGACGTCTCGGTCGTCGGGGCGGCGATGCCCCGGATCGCCGCCGATCTGCACGGCCTGTCGCTGTACGCGTGGGTGGGGGTCTCCTACGCGGTCGCGGCCGCCGTCGTGGTGCCGATCGCCGGCAAGCTCGGCGACATGTTCGGCCGCAAACCGGTGTTGCTCGTCGGCCTGGCGGGCTTCCTGGTCGCGTCGTGGTTGTGCGGCGCGGCCCAGACGATGCCCCAGCTCGTCGGCGCGCGGGGGCTGGCCGGGCTGTTCGGCGGCGTGCTGATGGCCAACGTCTTCACGCTGCTCGCCGACGTCTACACGCCCGAGCGCCGTACGCAGATGCAGGGTGTCTTCTTCGGCTTCTCCGGCCTCAGCATGGTGATCGGGCCGCCGCTCGGCGGGCTCATCACCGACAACTGGAGCTGGCGCTGGGTCTTCTACGTCAACGTGCCGATCGGCCTGCTCGCGATCGCCGCCGTGCTGATCGGCGTCCCGTTCGTGCGCAGCGGCGCGAGCTGGCGCGACATCGACTTCGCCGGCGTCGTCACGCTCGTGGCCGGGCTCGTCCCGATCCTGATCGGGCTCACGCTCACCGGTGACGGGCACGCCTGGACCTCGCCCGAGGTGCTCGCGCTGCTGGTCGGCGGCGCCGTGCTGCTCGTCGTGTTCTACTTCGTGGAGACGCGGACGGCCAAGAACCCGCTGGTGCCGTTCGCGTTGTTCCGGAGCAACCAGGTCTCCGTCATGGCCGTGGTGGCCTTCTTCTCCGCGTTCGCCATGATGGGCACGGCCTTCTACGTGCCGCTGCTCTACCAGGGCGTGCTCGGCGTGAGCGCGACCCACTCCGGCACGCTGCTGATCCCGATGATGCTCGGCCTGATGCTCATGGCCCCGATCGCCGGCAAGGCCATGACGGCCATGCCGCGCTACCGGATCCTCGGCGTGTTCGCCATGGCCGCCATCGTCGCCGGGCTGCTGATCCTGTCGTCCGTCGGGCCGGACAGCGGCCAGGGCCTGCCGATCGTCGCCATGGTGCTCATCGGCGTCGGCATCGGCATCTCCTTCCCGATGGCCACCGCCGTCGTGCAGAGCGCGATCCCGATGGAGCAGGTGGGCGTCGGCACCAGCCAGATCCAGTTCTGGCGCATGATCGCGGGACCGGTCTCGCTGGCGATCCTCGGCTCGATCATGTCGGGCCGCCTCGGGGCCGCCGGTCAGGGCGGCGAGGGCGTGTCCCCGCAGGCGCTCGCCGACGCGCTGGGCGACCTGTTCCTCGCCTGCGCCGTCGCGGTGGGCATCGGCCTGGTGGCCAGCCTGTTCCTGAAGGAGGTCCCGCTGCGCGACATGTCCATGGGCAAGTCGAAGGCGGGCAAGGCCGACCAGCAGGGCGCGCGGAACCAGGGGCGTACCGCAAGGGCGTGACCCCGTTCCACGGGTGGCGGGGCCGTACGCGGCCCCGCCATCGCCGTGCCCGCCCTACCCCTCGCCGCGCCTGCTCACAGTTGAGCAGACGTGCGCGGGCGCGCGGGCGAGGCTGCTGGCATGGACTCCTACCCCATCCCCAGGACGTGCCCGCTGGATCCGCCGTCCGAGTACCGGGAGCTGCAGGCGGGGCGGCCCATCACGCGCGTGCGGCTGGACTTCGACCGGAGCGAGGTCTGGCTGGTGACGCGGTACGAGGACGCCCGCGCCGTGCTCGGCGACGCCCGGTTCAGCTCCGACTTCGCCACCCCCGGCTTCCCGGCCCGGCTCACCTCGCAACCTCCCGGGCCGGGCACCTTCATCAGGATGGACCCGCCCGACCACTCGCGGCTGCGCCGCCTGCTGCTGCCGGAGTTCAACCGCCGGCGGGTCGAGGCGCTGCGCCCGGCCATCCGGCGCATCGCCGGGACGCTCGTCGAGGACATGGCCGCCCAGGGGCCGCCGGCGGACCTGGTCGAGGCGCTGGCCCTGCCGCTGCCGTCGCAGGTCATCACCGAGCTGCTCGGGGTGCCGTACGAGGACCGCGACTACTTCCACGAGACCACCAAGGTCATCGGCGACCGCAACGTGGAACCCGAGCAGCGCATGAAGGTCCGCCAGGACCTGCGCGACTACCTGGAACGGCTGGTGGCCGAGCGCGAACGGCAGCCCGCGGACGACCTGCTCAGCCGTCTCGGCGCGCACCGGGAGGCGGCCAAGGTCACCCGCGAGGAGGTCGTCGGCATCGCGACGCTGCTGATGGTGGCCGGCTACGAGACCATCGCCAACCAGATCGGCGTCGGCACCGTGGCGCTGCTGGAGAACCCCGACCGCCTGGCCGAGCTGCGCGAACGGCCCGAGGCGCTGCCCGCCGCCATCGAGGAGGTCATCCGCCACCAGACCGTCATCGACTACGGCGCCCGCCGCGCCGCCACCGCCGACGTCGAGGTCGGCGGCCGGCTCATCAGGCAGGGCGAGGGCGTGGTCGTGGTGCTGGCCGCGGCCAACCGCGACGAAGAAGTCTGGGCCGACCCCGACCGGCTCGACTTCGGCCGGTTCGGCGACCTCGCCGGACGGCAGGAGCACCTGTCCTTCGGCTTCGGCATCCACCAGTGCATGGGCCAGCTCCTGGCCCGCGCCCAGCTGGAGATCGCCTGGTCCGTCCTGTTCGACCGGCTTCCCGGGCTGCGCCTGGCGGTGCCGCTCGACGAGGTGCCCTTCCGCTCCGACATGTTCGTGTACGGCGTCCACGCGCTCCCGGTGACCTGGGGATGAACCGTGACCCGCGGGACCGGTTCCGCGTGCTCTTCGACCCCGGAACCGTACGGCCGCGGCCGGGCGACGACGGCTGCGGCGTGCTGGCCGCCCGGGGCGACATCGGCGGCGGCCCGGCCGTCGCCTACGCGACCGACCCCGACCGCATGGGCGGCGCGATGGGCGCCGAGGGCTGCGCCGGCATCGTCGGGGCCATCGACCTCGGGGTACGCGAGCGGGTGCCCGTCGTCGGCCTCTGGCACTCCGGCGGCGCGCGGCTGGGCGAGGGCGTCACCGCGTTGGACGGCGTCGGCCAGGTGTTCGCCGCGATGGTCCGGGCCTCAGGCGCCGTCCCGCAGATCTCCGTCGTGCTCGGTCCCGCCGCCGGCGGCGCGGCCTACGGCCCGGCGCTGACCGACGTGGTGATCATGAGCGAGCACGGGCGCGTCTTCGTCACCGGCCCGGACGTCGTACGCAAGGTCACCGGCGAGGACGTCGACATGGAACGCCTGGGCGGCCCCGATCCACACAGCAGGCGCAGCGGCCTGGCCCATCTGACCGCCCCGGACGACGAGGGCGCCATCGGCTCCGCCCGCCGGATCACGACCCTGCTCGGCGACCAGGGCGAGCCGTGTCCCGGCCTGGCCGCCGCCGACCCCGGGCTCGGTGACCTGCTGCCCGAACGCGCCAAGCGCGCGTACGACGTGCACCCCATCCTCGCCCGGCTGCTCGACGGCCCCGGCGAGGAACTGCACCCGAAATGGGCGCCCAACCTCGTCACCACGCTCGGCCGGCTGACCGGCAGGACGGTCGGCGTCATCGCCAACAACCCCCTGCGCAAGGGCGGCTGCCTCGACGCGGCCGCCGCCGAGAAGGCCGCCCGGTTCGTACGCATGTGTGACTCGCTCGGCGTGCCGCTCGTCGTGCTCGTGGACGTGCCCGGCTACCTGCCCGGCGTCCGGCAGGAGTGGGACGGCGTGGTCCGGCGTGGCGCCAAGCTGCTGCACGCCTTCGCCGAGGCCGTCGTGCCCCGGGTGACGCTGGTGCTGCGCAAGTCCTACGGCGGCGCGTACGTCGCCATGAACTCCCGCGCCCTGGGCGCCTCGGCGGTGTTCGCCTGGCCCACCGCCGAGGTGGCCGTCATGGGCGCCGAGGCGGCCGTGGACATCCTGCACCGCAGGAAGCTGCGCGACGGCCCGGAGGACGGGCTCGAGGAGCTGCGCCGCCGGCTCGTCGCCGAGCACGAGCGGGAGGCCGGCGGCGTCGGCAAGGCCGTGGAGATCGGCGTCGTGGACGAGGTGATCGAGCCCGCCGGCACCCGGCGGCGGCTCGCCGAGGCCCTGCTCAAGGCCGCGCCGCTGCGCGGCGACCACACCAACATCCCGCTGTGAAGCCCCTGCTCACTTTTGAGCAGGCAGCACGGCGGCCCTCTCATTAGCGTGACGGACAAGTCCGACAGACGGAGTGGAATGATGACCAACCCGAATCCCGTCATCCCGCCCGCCGAGCACCAGACCTCGGTGCCCGCGGCGGATCTGATCAACTCGGCCACGGCCGGCGTGATCGTCGAGCGGACCGCACAGGTCAGGAACGGCTCCCACGCCAAAGGGCGCAAGTTCGCCCGGATGATGGCGGAGATGGTGACCGCCAAGCAGGTCGGGGTCGCCAGCGTCTTCCTGTACGAGGAGACGTTCGGGACCAAGGACCGGCTGCACTGGCTGATCCACCTCAGCTCGCTGCACGCGTACGAGCAGATGGTGCACATGGGCACCTCCGACGGCGAGTACCGCGACAACACCGCCGACAGCGGCTGGGACGAGATCTTCGTCGACGGCAGCATGACCGAGACCGTGCTGCTGCCGCAGTTCTGGGGCATGTACGGCACCAAGGTCGACGGCGAACGCGAGAAGCAGTCCACGGTCTACCAGCAGCAGGGCGAGATCACCGGGCTGCCCGGCGCCCGCGAGCAGGTGCCGCAGCCCTACGAGCAGCTCGTCCACTCGGGCAACTGCGGCCTGCTGCTGCACCGCACGGCCCAGCTCGACTACGACTTCCGGTCCGAGGGGCGCACGTTCGCCCGCGAGGCCGCCGAGTCCATCAACGAGAACCTGCCCGGCGAGGCGACCGTCTTCGTCTACGAGGAGGCCTTCGGCGCGGCCGACCGCATCCACTGGCTCATCCACATGAAGTCGCTGAGCACCTACTACAAGGTCCTGGCGCTGCACGTGAAGGACGAGAAGGTGCGGGACCTGTACTTCCAGGAACGCATCGCGCCCGAGCGCGGCGGCGGCACCTGGGCCAGGATGTTCGTGCCCGGCAGCATGACCGACACCGGCCTCACCCCGCACCACTGGGGGATGTACGCGACATGACCGGCCGCTGCCTGCACGAGATCTTCGCCGATCGGGCCGCGAAGGCGCCCGACCGGATCGCCGTGACCTGCGGCGCCGAGGAGATCTCCTACGGTGACCTGGACGCCCGGTCCGACCGGCTCGCCTGCCTGCTCCAGGCCGCGGGCACCGGTCCCGGCGTACTGGTGGGGCTCTGCGCGGAACGCGGCATCGACCTGCCGGCAGGGCTGCTGGCGATACTCAAGGCGGGTGGCGCGTACGTGCCGATCGACCCGGCATACCCGGCGGAGCGGATCGCGTACCTGCTGGACGACAGCGGCGTGGGCACGGTCGTCACCACGTCGGACGTGGCCGGCCGGCTCGGCGGCGTGCTGCCGGACCGGATCGTGCTCGCCGACGCCGAGCCGCCCGAGGGCCGCCCGGTCGCCACGGCCCGCGACGAGGACCTGGCCTACGTCATCTACACCTCGGGCTCGACCGGCGCGCCCAAGGGCGTGCTGGTCGAGCACCGCAACGTCGTACGCCTCCTGGAGCGGACCGAGCACTGGTTCGGCTTCGGCGACGACGACGTCTGGACACTCTTCCACTCCGTCAGCTTCGACTTCTCGGTGTGGGAGATCTGGGGGGCGCTGCTGTACGGCGGCCGGCTGGTGATCGTGCCGGCCGAAGTGGCCAGGTCGCCGGAGGCGCTGCGCCGCCTGCTGGTGGCGGAGGGCGTCACCGTGCTCAACCAGACGCCCTCCGCCTTCCGGCACCTGGTGGCGGCCGACGCCCGGCAGGAGCGGCCCACGCCGTACCGGCTGCGGCAGGTCGTCTTCGGTGGCGAGCGCCTCGACGTCGACCTGCTCGGGCCGTGGATCGCCCGCTACGGCGACGACCGCCCGCACCTCGTCAACATGTACGGCATCACCGAGACCACCGTCCACGTGACCTACCGCCGCGTCCGCAAGGCCGACCTCGACCACCCGGAGCTGAGCCCGATCGGCGTGCCCGTCCCGGACCTCCGGCTCGACGTGCTCGACGAGCGCGGACGCCCGGCCACCACCGGCAACCTGCACGTCTCCGGCCCCGGGCTCGCCCGCGGCTACCTCGACCGGCCCGAGCTGACCGCCGAGCGCTTCGCGGTCCTGCCGGACGGCGGCCGCCGCTACGACTCCGGCGACGTCGTCACCCGCCTGCCCGGCGGCGAGTACGCCTACATCGGGCGGTCCGACGACCAGGTCAAGGTGCGCGGATTCCGCCTGGAGCCCAGGGAGATCGAGTTGTGCCTCCTGGGCCATCCGCGGGTCGCCCACGCGGTGGTGACCCACCGCGACTACGGAGAGGGCGACGTACGGCTGCTGGCCTTCGTCGTACCGGACGGCGGACCCGGGCCGGACCTGACCGAACAGCTCACCGAGCGGGCCGCGAGCCGGCTGCCGGCGCACGCCCGCCCGTCCACCTACCACATCGTGTCGGAGATCCCCATGACGCCGCAGGGAAAGGCGGACCGCGCCGCTCTGGCCAGGTCCGCGCAGGCATCGTCGGCCGCCAAGGTCGTGCAGCGCATCGCCGAGGACGTGCTCGAACGCGACGAGGTGCCACCCCGGGTGGACCTGTTCGACCTGGGCGCCACCTCGCTGGCGATGACCCGCATCATCGCCCAGGTGAACGAACGCTTCGGCCTGGAGCTGACCGGACGCGAACTGGAGGAGGAGGCGTCGGTCGCCTGCCTGGCCTCCTGCGTCGAGGAACGACTGACCGTGAGGGGATAGACCATGCACGAGACCACGGTGCGCGGCGCGCACGCGATGACCCCCGAGGAGCTGAAGACCTTCCACACCCAGGGGTACTTCGGGCCGTTCAAGGTGTACGAGATCGACGAGATGCGCCAGAACTGGCGGCGCGAACGTATGCGGCTCATGGACCGCGGCAACGCCGTCTACCAGGACGAGGCCGCCTCCTCGGGCAACACCAACATCTCCAACTACGACCGGCACCTGGACTCCGGCTTCCTGGCCGACCACATCAGCCGTCCGCAGATCGTGGACCGCGTGGCCAGCGTGCTCGGCCCGGACGTGCTCTGCTGGCGCACCGAGTTCTTCCCCAAGTACCCCGGCGACGAGGGCACCGACTGGCACCAGGCCGACACGTTCGCCAACGCCTCGGGCAAACCGCAGATCGTCTGGCCGCAGGCGGAGGAGTTCGGCGGCACCATCACCGTGTGGACCGCCTTCACCGAGGCGAACGAGGAGACCGGCTGCCTGCAGTTCATCCCCGGCACGCACGAGACGATGTTCTACGACGAGACCAAGCGCATGCACTACGACCCCAACAAGATCAACCAGGAGGACAAGGACGGCGTGCGGCGCGGCTTCTTCGGCTACGACTACCGCGACCTCCAGATCGACCCCGACTGGAAGCCCGACGAGTCGCAGGCCGCCTCCATGGTCATGCGGCCGGGCGAGGCCATCCTGTTCTGGTCGACGCTCATGCACGCCTCGCTGCCGCACAAGGGCCTCACCGACGAGATGCGCCTGGGGTTCGCGGCTCGGTACGTACCGACCAAGGTGGACGTCTACCCCGACACCGACGAGATCGAGGAGTACGGCGGCCGCGTCAGCCTCGACCGGTACGGCGCGGTCCTGGTGTCCGGCCGGAACGACAACGCGCGCAACCGCCTGGCCACCGCCACCACCACCGGCCACCCCTTCACCACCCGCTGACCGCCATGACCGCTCACCACAGGCTGACCCGCACGACCACTCACCCGGGCCGGCCTTCATGACCACTCGCCACGGGCGGCGCGACCGGCCGCGCACGACGGGCCGCGGCGTCGCGACCTCTCACAACCCACGGAATACGGTGATCATCTCGTGGCCGCCGAACTGAGACGTCTGACCCGGGCCGTACAGGACGCGCGGCCGCTGGTGGACGTCCTGCGACATCCGGTGCGCCTGGCCGGCCCGCCCGGCCTCGCCTCCCTCTTGGGCCGTGTGACCCGACGGCTGGGCGCACCGGACTTCGCCCTGGACGACCGAAACTCGCTCGACACCTTCGAACGCCTGGTCAGCGACCACCTCGCACTCCGCGACGGCATGGGGGAGGACCTGCCGCCGGCCGTCATCGACGAGGTCGTGGACGGCGCGGCGCAGGACGGCTTCGAGGGCCTGTGCGTACGCGACGAGGTCGAACCCGCGGGCGGCGGGCCGCCGCTGCCCGCGTACACGGCCGGCGACCCGGCGTCCCCGGCCGTCGTGATCGTGTCCGCCTGCGGCATGCCGGCCCGCCTGTGCGAACAGTGGATCCGCTTCCTGTCCCGCACCCACCACGTCATCACCTGGGAGACCCGCGACCTGTTCGCCCTGGAGACACCCCGGGGCCCTGACCCCGGCACCCGAGCCGACGATCCGGCCCCCGCCCCCGGCGCCCGAGCCGGTGGACTTCCGGACGCGGCGGTGATGGCGCAGGCCGGCGACCTTTTCGCGGTCATGGACCACTTCGGCGTGCGGCGCGCGCATCTGATGGGCCTGTGCGGCGGAGCCGTCGTCGGCCTGGCCGCGGCGCACCTCGACCCCGGCCGCGTGGACTCCCTCAGCCTCTGGCACGGCGACTTCGCCGCCATGGCGGGCGCCGACCGTACCCATCACCAGCAGAACCTGGCCGCACTGATGGAGATGGGCGCGACCGCCCCCGACCGGGCCGCCGCCGTCCACCCCGTGCTCTGCCAGACGATGCTCTCCTCGGTGCCTCCGGACCTGGCGCACCTGGTGGTCTACCCCTACGCGACCCCCGGCCTCCTGCACCGCTACTGCCGCCTGAATGGCGAGATCATGAGCACCGACGTGAGCCCCTGGCTGCCGGGCCTCGACCGCCCCGTCCTCGTCGTCACCAGCCAGGACGACGAGACCGCGCACCCGGCGGGCTCCAAGGCGGTGGCCGGAGCCCTGCCCGACTCCATCCTGCACGTCAGGGCGCACGGCGACCACATCTCGCTCTTCAAGGGCGACGACCCGGAGTTGATGAATATGGCCCGCGACTTTATTGACTCCGCAGTGGTCCGATAAATCCGAAACACCGCCTCCCTGGCGATTCTCGGTCAACTCAGAGAATCGTGGTGCGCCATGTTAATCAGTCGATTGATGGGTAGGGGCAAAGGTGCCGTGACATAAAATGTGAGGGGCGGGCTAATGAAGTCATCCGACGGCGCGCGATTAAGAGCCGGGCTCCGCACCTTCATTTCGCACGACACGTCGGGAGCCTGCTCGATCCGCGTGCCGAGGCGCGCCAACATCTACAACTGCGGGCAGCGCGACAGCAACATCTACGTGATCGAGAGCGGTCAGATCAAGACCCAGATGTACGCCCGGTGCGGCAAGGAGTGCCTACTGTCGATCTTCACCGCGGGCGACATCTTCGGCGAGTCCTCGCTGCTCGGAGCCGAACGCAGCGAAACGGCGACCGCCATGCGGACCACCTGGGTCCGCCGTATCCCGGCCGCCCGCTTCCGCGCCGCGATGGTCGAGAACGAGCTCATGGACGGGTTCATCGACTATCTCGCGCTGCGCCTGCGGGAACAGCAGGAAGTGATCGCCACAATGGTCACGATGGACAGCGAACAGCGCCTCGCCTCCGTCCTCCTACGTTTATCCAGGAAAATCGGTAAACGCCGCGCGCCTAATGTGCGCGCCATCGAGGAACGCATCACCCAGGAAGAACTCTCCGGCATGGTCGGCACCACCCGCTCCCGGGTCGGCTTCTTCCTCAAACGATTCAAGGACGCCGGCCTGGTCCTGCCCACCTCCGACCCGTTCCTCGTCGTGGACGAGGAACGCCTTGCCGAATACGTCGACGAGGTCACCTGACGGGCCCCGCCCGCCCTCCGCAGCGACCCGCCCGGGCGCGGCGACGTCATCCGACCTCGCCGCGCCCGCGGACCTCAACAGGCGATCAGTTCGAACGGAACCGCCGGACGCCCGCCGAACCGCTGTCCGGCGGCGTTCAAGAACCCCTCCAGCGGCACCCGCGCCCCACCCGGCGGCACCCCCAGCCCCGCCAGGTACGCCGCGTGCGCCTCGACCGAGGCCAGCGCCGCGTCCACGTACCCGGTCACGTCCACCGCGTGCGTCGGCTGGACGGAACCGGCGATCGCCACGTACTTGACCCCGCCCCAGGGCTCGGCTCCGGCGTCGGGCAGGATCCACCGGTTGCCCGCGTCGAGGACCGCGTCCAGCACGGCCCGCCCGGTGACGCGGTGGTCGGGGCTGTTCCACTTCCCCGTGAAGGTGAAGTCGTGATGGTTGAACGTGATCACCAGCTCGGGCCGGTGCCGCCGGAGCGCGGCCACGAGATCGTGCCGGAGCCGCGGCGAGTGCTCGATCCCGCCGTCCGGATGATCGAGGAACTCGACCGGCGAGACGCCGACGACGGCGGCACTGGCGTGCTGCTCCTCCTCCCGCACCTTCCGCGCCTGATCCGGCGGCATCGAGTCGATCCCCGCCTCGCCGCGGGTGAGCACGAGATAGCCGACCTTCTTGCCGGCCCCGGTCCAGGCGGCCACGGCTCCGGCGCTGCCGAACTCCATGTCGTCGGGATGGGCGACGACGGCCAGGGCTCTCGTCCAGTCATCGGGCATGGGCTGTAAGTCGTCCGTCATGCCCTACCCCCTGACATGCACGGAGATCGCTAAACCTCTTCGGCGGGGCCGATTCCCTGGTCGGCGTCCGGCCCGTACAGCCTCGCGATGTCCTCGGAGGAGGGCCACCGGCTGTAGGCGGGCGACCGCGGCCAGCCCTCGGGGGAGTCCTGCCACTCCTCCTGCCGCCCGTACGGCAGCAGGTCGATCAGCGCGAAGGTGTGGCTGAGCTGCTCGGTGCCCCGGGCCTCGGTGTGCCAGGTGCGGTACACGGTGTCGCCGTCCCGCAGGAACACGTTCACGGCGAAGGCGGCCTCGGGCGGCGCGCCGACGTCGGCGCCGAACGGGCTGTCCGCCGTCGAGTACCAGGTCATCCTGTTCCCGACCCGCCGCCGGTAGGCGAGGGCCTCGTCGATCGGGCCCTGGGTGACGACGACGAACCGGGCGTCGTAGGCGTCCAGGAAGTCCGGCCGGGTGAACTGCGAGGTGAACCCGGTGCAGCCTGCGCACTGCCACTCCTTGCCCGGGAACCACATGTGGTTGTAGACGATCAACTGCCGCCTGCCCTCGAAGACGTCCGCCAGCCGGACCGGACCGTCCTCGCCCCGCAGGGTGTAGTCGGGCATCCACACCATGGGCAGCCGGCGTCGCTGGGCGGCGATGGCGTCGAGCTCCCGCGTGGCGGCCTTCTCCCTGGCACGCAGTTCGTCGAGCTGCCGCTGCCAGGTGCCGGCGTCGACGACGGGCGGTAGGGCGTGTGCGCTCACGGCAGGACCCACCGGGAATCCGCCCGCGCGGGGCCCTGCCGGAGGCGCGGCGGCTCAGGTGAGGAGTTCGACGTACCCGTCGGTGCCGTGCACGCGGATACGCTGCCCGTCCTGGATCAGGCGGGTGGCATGCTCCACCCCGACGACGGCCGGCAGGCCGTACTCACGGGCGATCACCGCCCCGTGCGTCATGAGGCCGCCCACCTCCGTCACCAGCCCGGCGACGGCGACGAACAAGGGGGTCCAGCTCGGGTCGGTGTACGCGGTGACCAGGATGTCACCCGGCTCCAGGTCGGCCCGCGCCATGTCCATGACCACCCGGGCACGGCCCTCGATCGTCCCGGCCGAGACCGGGAGGCCGGTGAGCGCGCCGGGCGGGGTGTCGTCCCGCCGGTAGTCGCCGGTGACGGCCTCGCCGTCGGACGTCAGGACCCGGGGCGGCGTGAGCGCCTCGTACGACCGGTACGCCTCCCGCCTGCCGCGCACGAGCTCGGCGTCGGCCTCGCCGGTGCGGACGACCTCCCGCAGCTCCTCCAGCCTGAGGAAGTAGATGTCGTCGACCTCGCCCAGGACGCCGGACCGGACGAGGCGATCGGCCTCCCGCAGCAACGCCTGCTTGTAGACGAAGTAGCGGCTGACCATGCCGTACTTGGGGTATTCGCGGTATCCGGCGAAGGCGCGGACGCGGTCGATCATCCGCTTGGTCTCCTCGGCCTTCCGCTCCCCGCCGGGCAGGGCGCGCAACCGCGTCAGCAGGTCCTCCTCCTTCCGCAGCGACTCCTGGCGTCCCTGTTCGAAGCGCTGCTCGCCGGCGCCCGGCGCGAAGTTCCTGACATTGCCGAGGACTGCGGGCAGGAGCGTGGCGGGACGCTCGCTCCAGCGGGTCCTGGTGATGTCGATCTCGCCCGCGCAGCGCATGCCGTACGTGTCGAGGTAACCGCGGATGGCGTCACGCGCCGCCGGTCCGCCGGGCAGCCCGGCGAGCTCGTCGAGGAAGCCGTCACCCTCCCGGCCCTCGTCCGCGACGCGCCGCAGGAACGCCACGACGTCCGCGTACGGCCGGATCGTGTCCGCGACGTCGAGCAACGCGAGCCCCATCTCCGAGGTGACGTTGTGCGGGACGGACTGCGTGAGCACGTCGGCCACGTTCTTCTCGCCCAGCCAGGTCTCGATGTGATCGTTGATCCACCAGGCCGCCTCCATCCCCGCCATGATCACCTGGAGGGTCCGCGGCTCGAACAGGACCCGCTTCAGCTCCACGATGTCGGACACGACGAAGTCGAGCAGCGCCGTACCGTCCAGGCCCTGGATCTCGCGCCGCAGGGTCGCGAGGGACGCCTGACCGCGTTCGATCAACTCCGTGACGACGGCCGGATCGGTCTCGATCGGCGCGGCCGGGCTCCCGCCGGGTACGGCGGCCGGACCGTCGTCCGGCAACGAGGGGACGAAGTCGCCGCGGTCGAGCACGGTCTGCAGCGCGTCCCGGATGAGCGGGTCGGACCTGCCCAGCGTCCCGACGAGCTGCGCGCGACCCGACGGCGTCGCCAGGACGGGGGCCACGTCGACGAACAGCCGGCCGCCCGCCTCGTGCATCGGCCGCGGCGTCGTCAGCTGCCACAGGGAGAGCCCGAGCGGCTTCATCGCGTCGGTCATCATCTGCTGGTGCCCGACCGAGACGTAGACGTGGTTGTCGTCGTCATCGGTGACGGGCACGGGGAACAGGGTGGTGATCGGCCTGCTCTGGACGATGTGGAAGTCGTCGCCGACCAGGCACCATTCGATGTCCTGGGGCCGCCCGAAGTACGCTTCGATCCGCCGGCCCAGCCGCGCCAGGCGCACGACCTGCGCGTCCGTCAGAGCCGGCCGCTTCTGCCGCTCCGGCTCGACCGGCTCCTCCCGCGTGCCGCCGCCCGGCGCGGCCAGGACGGAGTGCGGCTTGGTGGCGATCGTCGAGGTGCTGACCCGGTCGTCGCGGACCGTGTAGACGTCCCCGGCGGCCAGGCGCGCGACCAGCGCCTCGCCGAGCCCCCAGCCCGCCTCCACGGTGGTGATCTTCCGGTTGGAGGTCACCGGGTCCGCGGTGAAGAGCATCCCGGCCGCGTCCGGGAACACCATCCGCTGGACGACGACCGCCATCCGTACCTTCCGGTCGTCGAAGCCGTTGCGGCGCCGGTAGGTCACCGCCCGCTCGGTGAACAGCGAGGCCCAGCACAGCCGTACGTGCCGCAGGATCGCCTCCAGGCCCGTGACGTTCAGGTAGGAATCCTGCTGACCGGCGAAGGACGCGGTCGGCAGGTCCTCGGCCGTCGCGCTGGAACGCACCGCGTAGGCGGCGTGCTCCCCGAGCCGGGCGAGCGATTCGCCGATCGCCGCCACCAACTCGCCGGGCACCTCGACGCTCTCGATGACACGACGGACGTCGGCGCTGATCGTGCCGATCGCGGCGCGGTCGTCCGGTTCGACCCGCGCCAGCAGGTCGAGCCGGGCGTCGATCGACGGCGCCGCGGCCACGACCTGGCGGAAGGCGTCCGTCGTGACGCAGAAGCCGTCCGGCACGCGGACGCCGTCGATCCGCGACAACTCGCCCAGGTGCACGCCCTTGCCGCCGACGTCGGCGATGTTCGTCGAGTCGATCTGCTGGAATCCCATGACGTGGCGCAATTCCATCGCTCCCTCGTTCGTCGGACCGGTTCGCAACGGGCAAGTATGGGGCACATTTCGATGCCTCATGAGGGACGCATGTCTGATATAAGGTGAAAATGGAGGGGAGTGGTACGTGCCCCCTCCCACACCACCCGGCAGTTCCGAACTCCCAGTTCCTGTCAGGGTTTGGCGGCGAACACCCAGCGGTTGGTGGCCAGGGCGTCGTCGGGCTCGGGGCGCGGGCCCCGGCCGTGACAGCGGGCGAAGTCGTAGGGCGTGCGGACCGTGACATGCCAGCGCAGTTTCCCCAGCAGGCCGATGGAGTCGGGACGCGGCCGCCTGTCGAACAACGCCAGCAGATCGACGCCGATCTGCTCCCTGGCCGCCGCGTAGACGGGATTGGCACGGGATTGGAACGTTCCCAACCCGAGCTTGACCTCGTAGGCCAGGACGCTTCCTGCGGCGCTCAGGTCGTCGATCGTCCGGAGCAACCGCAGCTCGACCTCCGGCGGCAGGTAGAGCAGAAGCCCCTCCGCCAGCCAGGCGGTCGGCGCGGTCGGGTCGAAGCCCGAGGCCATCAGCGGCCCGGCCCAGTCGTGGCCCACGTCGGCCGCGACCACCCGGCGCCGCGGCGCCGGGGCCATCGGGACCGGGGCGCAGGGATCGCCGGCGAGCGCGCCGAGCACCTGATCCTTGAACGCCAGCACGCCCCCGCGATCGACCTCGTGCACGACCTGCCCGGCGGGCCAGGGCAGGCGGTAGGCCCGCGTGTCGAGCCCCGCGCCGAGCAGGACCACCTGCCGGACGCCGGTCGCCGCCGCGTGCAGCAGGAAGTCGTCGAGCACCCGGGTACGCAGCCCGAAGTACCGTCCCAACCGGCCCCACAGCGGGTCGGCGTCGCCGCCGGGCACCTCCCACGGACGGGTCGGCCAGGCGACCGACGCCGCGGCGGCACGTACGAAGTGCTCGGCGTAGGGGTCGGCGGCCAGCGAGTCGGGCCGGTGGGTCTCGATCGCCCTCGCGGCGGCGACCATCAGGGCCGTCACACCGACCCCACTTTCGACACCGAGGTCCCGAGTCTGCGTCATCTGCTCTCCTGTCCGCTCACTTCTGCAGCCTTACAGCGGGCGACACGCCGGACGGTTCGAAGGACCGTCCGAGGGGTCGTCCGCAGGGTTGTTTCGAGGGGAGTTCGCAGGGCCGTTCCGAAGGCCCGCCTGCAGGGTCGTTCTAGAAGGCCGCCCGCGGGGCCGTTTGGACAGCCGTTCGCGGGGGCTTTGCGTGAGGATGACTCACGGGGTGGCGGCGCCTTCGCCGGCTGTGGTCTCGGCGGGTACGCGGGCCTGTTCCGGCACCCACGAGGCGGGGGCGTCGTGGGTGGTGAGGTGGGCGCCGTAGAGGGCGGCCATGAAACGCAGGATCTCGCCGTCGGGCAGGTGACGGCTGGTGGTGCAGTCGGTCAGCACCGTGATGTGGAACCCCTTCTGGAACGCGGTGCGGGCGGTCGAGTCGAGACAGACGTCGGTGTACAGACCGGCGAGCACCAGGCGGTCGATGCCGCGCCCGCGCAGGTGCCACTCGAACCCCTCGCTGAGGAAGGCGTCGAAGCAGGCCCGCTTGGTGAAGACGGCCTCTCCCGGCGCGGGCGCGACCCCGTGGAACTGGGCGCCCCACGTGCCCTCCAGGCACTTGGACGGCTTGCCCAGCGCGAGGTCGCGCCGCCGCCAGCTCACCCCCTGATGGACGTCGTCACCGGTGAACCGGACGAAGACCACCTCGATGCCGCCCGCCCGCGCCGCCTCGACGGCTCGGACGGTGTTCGCCACGACGGTGTCGAGGGTCGCCAGGTCGCCCTGGTAGCGGGCACGGGCGGTCGGGCCGACGCAGAAGTCGTTCTGGAGATCCACGACGACCAGGGCGGCGCGGTCCTGCGGGTGTTGCACGTCGGTCACGAGTCCGCCATCAGGACCGGTCTGCTCTCCGGCTCCAGCACGTCGAGCAGGGCGTCGACCACGGTGGTGGTGGAATGGGCCCCGCCGGCGTCAGGGGTGGCGACGCCGTGGCGGCCGAGCGCCCTCAGGCCGCGCTCGACCATCAGCGCCGCCCCCGCGCACCCCGCGTGCCGTTCCGCCATGACCGCCGCGGCCCGGATGGTCGCCACCGGGTTGACCTTGTCGGCCCCCGCCAGGTCGTCGGCGGAGCCGTGGACCGTCTGGTACTCGATCAGGCCGTTGGCGTCGGGGTGCAGGTAGACGTTCTCGGTGCAGCGGTTCTCCTGCCGCTCGGAGCCGAAGCGGTCGAGCAGGACCACGTGCATGATGTCGGCCCACTCGTTGCCCGCGATGATCACCGTACGCGGGCGGGGGCCGCGTTCGATGAGGTTACGGTTGACCGTGTCCGGCTGGTACAGGCCGATGTGCACGCCGTGGCGCGCGGCGCTCTCGGACACCCACTCCTCAAGGGCCCCGTCGAGCAGGTGGAACTTGTAGGCCATGACGATCTCGTCGATCCGGCCGTCGGGCCACTCCTGCCGCGCCCGCCGCAGGGCGAGGGTGATGACCTTCTCGGTGATCTCCCTGCTGAACGCCATCGTACGGACGAGCGCACCCGGCACGTGGGTGTTCTCGCCCGTGTAGAAGCCCTGGGCCTGATCCCTGACCAGCAGCAACGAGCCTTCGGGGGTGGGGATGGCGTCGACCTTCGCCGCCTGCAGCCGCCGGCGGACCAGGTAGAGCGACTGGGCGTTGATCGCCGTGCGGAAGACGGCCGGGACGCCCGCGACGGCCAGCGTGCGGCAGAACCGCGTGTAGTGGTCGGCGTCGTCCTGGGTGATCTCGCGGACGCTCTCGGCCTCGGCGTCGGTCTTCAACGACACGTAGGAGTGGTAGGTGCGGTCCGACCGGATGAGGTCAACGGTCGTGCCGTAGGCGCCGGAGATCCCGGCCAGCACTCGCTCGAAGACGGCCGCGAGCTCGGGGCCGGTGCCCCGGCCGACGGCGAGTCCGATGGCTGGTTCCACTGCTGCTGCTCCCATGACGTAGAAAGGCGGACGCGACGGCTGCTGCGGGGCCGTCAGTTGTCGGGTTCCTCGACCAGGAGGTCGCCCACGATCTCCGCCTTCTCGGGGCTGTAGTACTCCTTGATGCCCTCGGCCCAGACCGGGACCTTGACCTGGTCGTCGGGGGTGGGGCCGAACGCGTCGAAGAGGGTGTCGACGTTGCGCCGCTTGAAGCCGATGGCGGTCATGAGCGCCATGAAGTCGGTGCGGTGGATGAGGCCGTCGCCGTCGGGGTCGCCCAGCTCGGCCAGCGCCTCGGCGAAGTCCTCGAGCGCGTCGTCGAACCGCTCGGGGGACAGGACGCAGGCGCAGTACTCCTCGAAGGTGATGCGGCCGTCGTTGTTGGAGTCGAGCTCCGAGGCAAGGGTCGTCCAGTAACGACGGAAAGCGTCTCTGATCGCGCCTTTGGCGGCTTCGGTGGAACGCGGGGAGGCGGCTACGACGCGGTTGGCCATGAGGTCGAAGTCGTCGGCCTCAAGATAACCCGCGCCTCTGACGTCGAACAGGGTGAAGATGAGCTTTACTCGATCAAGGGCCGCGTCGTTCATGCCTGTCGCCTTTCTGCGGTGGTTACGGGTGCAGACTATATGCCTGGCGGATGGCCCGAGGACGGGCGAGTCTTTGTCTGCCAGGAAACATGGAGCCAGCTAACTGGCTTAATCCGACCGAAATCCACGGTAACCCGACAAAGCTTAAGAAGCGCGTGCTTGTTGTCGGCTTCGCGGTAGAAGGACGCCTTGCGGCCGGGGATATTTCATGACATATGAGGATTTGTGCATCAGGTCTCTCGGGGGTCGGCTTCCGTGTATCTCTATGGTTACTTCTTTGTAACTCGGCACGATGGCCGGACAGATCGTTCCGGCGCCCCGGGGGCGTGAAGGGGGCGTGCGCGGGGGGCGTGTGGGGATGCCGTTGTCACAGCTCCGCCTGGGACAGGGAGCCGTGGCCGGTGATCGCGGCCGGTCCTTCGTCCGCCGGGCGGGCGGCCGCCGGTGTGTTCGCCGCCGGGCGTGCCGGGGCGCGTCCCGCGCATCGAACCCCGGCTTCTGGTTGCGCCGGCTCGTCCCCGACGGTATGGCGGGTCCGCCGAGCCGCCGAGCCGCCGAGCCGTCCGGCCGTCCGGCCGGCCGGTCGGCCCGCGACGGGTGCGGCGGGTGGATCGGGCGCTGGGCGGGTGCAAAATGCTCGGGAAGTCGGACGAATGGACAGTTTTTGGACTGCGAAGTGAGCAAGGGGTCCGTCTAGCCTGCCGGGACGGTAACGGACGGAGAACCATGCGTACTATCGGATTGATCGGCGGGTTGAGCTGGGAATCGACCGTCATCTACTACCAGATCATCAACCAGCGCGTACGTGAGCGCCTCGGCGGCAGCCACTCCGCCAACAGCCTGATCTGGTCGGTCGACTACACGATCGTCGAAGACCTCATCTTCGCCGGCCGGTGGAAAGAGGTGGGTGAGATGCTCGCGGAGGCGGGCGTCCGGCTGGAGGCCATGGGGGCCGAGATGCTGCTCATCTGCAGCAACACCTTCAGCCGGGTGAACGACGAGGTGGAGCTGGCGACGCACGTCCCCGTGCTGCACATCGCCGACGCCGTGGGGGCCGAGGTCGGCGCGCGGGGCATGCGCAAGGTGGGCCTGCTCGGCACCCGTTTCACCATGGAGGAGCCCTTCTACCGGGACCGGCTGGCCGGGCACGGCTTCGAGGTGCTCGTACCGGAGCGCGCGGAGCGCGAGCTGGTCCACCGGGTGATCTTCGAGGAGCTGATACGTGGGGTGCTGCGGCCCTCGTCCAGGGACGCCTACGTACGGACGATCGCCGGTCTGGCCGACCGGGGCGCCGAGGCCGTCATACTCGGCTGCACCGAGATCGAGCTGCTGATCAGCGACAAGGACACCGCGATCCCGCTGCTGCCGAGCGCCCGGCTGCACGCGGAGGCGGCGGCCGGTTTCGCCCTGACCGGCTGACCGGCTGACCGGGCTGACCCGGTTGATCGGCTGACCGGTCGCCCGCGTTCAGGCCGAGTCGCCCGCGTTCAGGCCGGGTCGACCGTGTTCAGGCCGGGTCGACCGTGTTCAGGCCGGGTCGACCGTGTTCAGGCCGGGTCGATCGCGTTCAGGTCGAACCGTGCAGTTCGCGGCGCCACAACTCCTCGCACAGGCGGCCGATGCCCGCGAGCAGGTGACGGCGGTAGGTGGTGAAGGACAGGCCGAGGCGTTCGGCGGCGGCCTCCTGGGTGGGGGCGCCGCGCAGGTAGGTGACGTCGAGGGCGCGGTGCAGCTTGCCGGCCCGCGGGTCCCGGCCCAGGTCGCGAATGCCCTCTTCGAGCAGTTCGCGCAGGGCTCTGACGGGGTCGGCCCGGCCGGCGAGCAGCCTGGTGCGGGTGAGCGGGTTGGCCGCCAGCTCCCGGTGTTTCGACAGGTGGCGCAGGGCCTTGCGGACGGCGTCGGTGAACTCCGGCTCCGACATCACCGCCAGCTCCGGCTCGGGCCTGGCCGGAACCTCGTGCGTGCCGGCCGGCAGCAGCCGCTCCAGCCAGACCTGCGCCGGTACGGCCCGCCAGTCGTGGGCGAGCAGGACGTACTCGACGTCCCCCTCGCGCGCGTGGTCGCCGAGGTCGTGCATGTTGTAGTACCCGGAGTGCCCGTTCATGGGGTCGTCGCCGCGGACGGCCATGAACGACCAGGCCATGCGTTCCGAGCGCAGGCACCAGCCCACGGCCCGCCATCGGATGAGGTCCGTCACCGGCGAGGCGCCCCGGTCGCGCCTGCGCACCCAGCTCCGGTTGACGGCCAGGTGCTCGCCGGGCCGCAGCGGCGCGGTGGCGCGGGCGGTGTCCCAGGCGGCGGCGACGACCGGGTCCGCCCGCGCGTCCGCCTTCGAGAGATCGTCCACGCAGAGCCAGGCGCTGGCGCCGGCCAGCTCGCCGGTCGCGGTGCGCCGGTAGAGGCGGAACGCCTGCGGTTGCCCGGCCGTCCAGTGGGAGACGGCCGACACCGTCGCGGGATCCCACTCGGCGGCCAGGCGCAGCAGGTCGTCGGCGTCCTCGGGGTGCAGGACGGTCTCGTACACCTCGTCCTCGCCGTGCCAGAAGTGCGGCTCGGGGGTCCTGCCCTCGCCGCGGTGCAGGTAGAACAGCGAGCCGACGGCTCCGAGCACGTCCGCGTCGTCGGCGGCGCGGATCTGCTGGGTGAGGCGGTCCTTGATGAGCCGGTGCATGCGGGCGTAGCCCTGCGGGTCGCGCCAGCGCAGGTCGGCCTCGAGGATCTCGCGTACGACGTCGTGCGGATAGAGCCCGAGCGGGCTCGACTCGACGAACGGCAGCCGCCGCAGCCAGGAGAACAGCTCGGCCGCGTCCTCGTCGGGCAGGACCGTGCGCAGCACGTCCTGCGTGGTCATGTACGTGTGCGCGCAGACCTCCAGCGCGAGCCGGTGCGCGGGACCGGGCACCTCGCCGACGAGCTGGTCGAGCAGGGTCGCGACCACGTCGTGGGTGGGCGCCCAGCGGGAGCCGGCGGCGCTGTCCCTGACCGCCACCGCGGCCCCGAGCGACAGGGCGAGCGGGTGCCCGCCGGCGAAGGCGAGCAGCGGGTCGAGCAGGTCGCCGGCCACGCCGCGGGAGTCCAGGAGCGCGGCGGCGTCCTCGGGCTCCAGCTCGCCCAGCGCGATGACCTGGAGGAGGTCGGCCCAGCCGGGATCGGCCTGCCACACCATGTCCGGGGGCACCCGTCCGGTCACCACGACCAGCGCGCCGACCGGCAGTCCCGGCAGGAACCGCTCGCGCAGCCAGCCCTCCAGGCCCTGGAGGCGTTCGAAGGTGTCGACCAGCAGCACGGCGCGCTCGTCGGCGAGCATCGGCCCGGTCTCGGCCAGGAAGGCCGCGGGGGAGGGGTCGAGCAGCCGCCCGTCCAGCGTCATCACGTTGCGGCCGGCCTCGGCGGCCCGCTGGGCGTAGCGTCTCAGCAGCGCCGACTTGCCGATGCCGCCGGGACCGTGCACGAACAGCACCCTGCCGCCGCTGTGCAGCGCCTCGTCGAAGGCCGCGAGTTCCGCCTTCCGCCCGACGAAGGCGCGCTGCCTGGCCGCCTGGAGACGCCCTTCCAAGCGTCCGGCGGGTTGTCCCTCCTCACCGACCTCGCAGATCACTGCGGATCTCATACCAGGCAGCCCAGAGGCCATTCCGGTAACCCCGACCCGGAACCAATGGTAGGTGGCATACTGATGACTCTAGCGCCGGAAAGTCGCGAGATTCCCTGTGTCATGCTGCAAATCGCAATAAATCAGAGAAACGTGGTATCGGCGCACGTCGCGATAGAAGATCACCGTATGCGGCGTTAACCCGTACGGGGATTCCCGCGCCATTGCAACGGCATATATCAACCGTCAATACAGGGTCAAGCTGTCCGATCAAGAACCGGCCAGCGCAATCGCACAAGCACTCAGGCCGTATTCACTGGACGCCTTCACGAACACCAGATCACCAGGCTCGATCAACCCGGTGGCCAGCCTGACGGCCTCGGCCACGTCGTCCGCCGTGTGCACGCTCACGCCCAGGCCGGCGTCCCCCGCCGCGGCGGCCGCGGCGGGCGGGTCGTCGTCGCCGACCGCGATCAGCACGTCGATGCCCAGCTCGGCCACCAGCCGCCCCACCTGCGCGTGCCGGTCCCGCGAGGCGTCCGCCTGCTGTCCCATCCCGCCGAGCACGGCGACGGTACGGCGGTCGCCGGCCAGCGCCCTGAACGCGCGTAACCCGGCCCGCATGGACTCCGGGTTGGCGTTGTAGGCGTCGTTGATCACGGTGACGCCGTCCGGCCGGTCGAACACCTCGAAGCGGCCCGAGGAGCGCGGCCTGGCCGCCGTGAGCCTGGCGGCGATCCGCTCGGCGGACAACCCCAGCGCGTACGCGGCTGCGGCGGCGGCCAGCGCGTTGGCGACCTGGTGCTCGCCGATGAGGCCCAGCTCGACCCGGGCGCGTCCGGAGGGCGTCACCAGGTCGAAGGCGGGCCTGGCCAGCTCGCCCATCGACGCGTTCTCGGCCCGTACGTGGGCGTCGGCCGCCGTGCCGTACAACACGATCCGGGCCCGGGTGCGCTCGGCCATGCCCAGGACGTACGGATCGTCGGCGTTGAGCAGCGCGTACCCGTCGGGGGTCAGCGCCTCGACCAGTTCGCCCTTGGCGGCGGCCACGTCGGCCAGCCCGCCGCCCATCCGCGAGATGTGCGCGGCGCCGACGTTGAGCACCAGGCTCAGGTGCGGCGGCGCGATCCCCGTCAGGTACGTCAGGTCGCCCTTCCGGCCCGCGCCCATCTCCAGCACCAGGTAGCGGGTCGCCGGATCGGCGCGCAGCACGGTGAGCGGCAGCCCCAGCTCGTTGTTGAACGAGCGGTCGGTCGCGATCGTCGGGGCGTCCGGTTCGAGGATCTGGGCCAGCAGGTCCTTGGTCGTGGTCTTGCCGACGGAACCGGTCAGCGCGATCACGGTCGGGTCGAGCCGGGCGAGCACGTGCCCGGCCAGCAGGCCCAGCGCCCGCTGCACGTCCTCGACCACCAGCGCGGGCACGCCCACGGGACGGGTGGCCAGCACGGCCTTGGCGCCGTCGGCCACGGCTCCGGCCGCGTAGTCGTGGCCGTCCACGCGGGCGCCCGCGGTGGCGGCGAACAGGCCGCCCGGCCTCACCTCGCGGGAGTCCACCGCCGCGGGCGCGGTCACCAGCGCCTCGGGGTCGGTCACGTCGTGCAGGCCGGCGTCGACGACACGCGCGATCTCGGCCAGCGTCATGGGGATCATGGAGTACTCCTGGTCGGCGCCGGGTCGCAGGGGCGGCTCATGCGCCGTTTCTGGCCAGCGCCAGGTCGATGAGCCGGCCCAGCAGGTCCGGGTACGGGACGCCGCCCGCCCCCCAGGCCCTGGCATAGACGGAACGAGGGGTGAAACCGGGCATGGTGTTGATCTCCAGCACGTACAGGCGGCCGGTCTCCTCCTGGTAGAGGAAGTCCACGCGGGACAGGCCGTAGCCGCCGATCGCCCGGTAGGCGCGCAACGACAGCTCGCGCACCTCGTCGGCGACCCGCTCGGGCAGCGCCACCGGGATCGTGGCGATCTCGGCCCGGCTGAGGTACTTGGTCTCGTAGTCGAGCCAGTCGCCGCTCACCAGCAGCTCTCCCACCACCGACGCCTCCGGTTCGTCGTGGTCGCCGAGCACGCCGCAGATCAGCTCGCGGGCCCGCACACCCTGCTCGACGAGCACCACCCGGTCGTAGGTGAGGGCCAGCTCGACGCCCGCGCGCAGCTCCTCGGCGGAGGTGACGCGGGAGATGCCGATGGAGGAGCCCATGTTGGCCGGTTTGACGTACATCGGCCAGTCCAGCGACTTCACCAGGCTCCACGGGTCGGTCGTGCCGCGCCAGTCGTGCTCGGTGAACCAGACGTGCGGGGTGACGGGGACGTCCTCGGCCAGGAACGAGCGCCGCATCGCGACCTTGTCCATCGCCACGGCCGAGGCCAGCACCCCGCAACCCACGTACGGCAGGCCGAGCACCTCCAGGTGCCCCTGGATGACGCCGTCCTCGCCGTACGGGCCGTGCATCACGGGGAAGACCACGTCGGCCATGTCGGCGGACAGGTCGAGCGGCCACCTGCCCTGCCGGTCGACGACGACGAGGAACGGCGCGTACCGGTCCTTCGGCAGGGCGTCGAGCACCGCCTGCGCCGACTGCAACGACACCTCGTGCTCGGGGGACGGCCCGCCGGCCAGCACGGCCACGCGCAGCCGTTCTGTCATGATCGCGATCAGCCCTTCCTGTCCTGGAGTTCGCCGGCGGCGCCGGTACGGCCGCCTCGATGGACCCGATGAGTCTGAATGCTCGGCCTGATCGGTTCCCAGCCCATTCGCTGTCCACTTTCTGGTCATCCCGGCTCTCCCGGACGGCCCATGCTCCGGCACTGCCGGGGGCCGACCTGCTGGCCGCCGCCGGCGACGGTGACCCTGACAGGGCCTTCGAACGTCGGGACGGAGGCCGTGCACACGATCTGCTCGACGGCCAGCGTGGACAGTTCGCCGGCCGGGGTCGCCAGGGTCACCACCAACTGACCGGCCGGGTCGGAGGACACCGAGAACGGGCCCGCCTCGGGCGGCACGTCGGTGGTGAGCCCGTGCGCCCGCTCCCTGTCGGTGGCCCCGGCCGCCAGCAGCATGAGCCGGTCCGCCTGCGACAGCCGGCCGCCGAGCCGCGTCACCGCGCTGACCCGGCCGTTCTTCACCAGGAAGAGGGTGACCGTCGAGGTCGGCACGACGGCCCCCTTCGGAGGGGCGCCGCCGGTGATGACGCCGCTCGGCCGTACGCCGCAGCCGGTCAGGACGGCGAGCGGCACGAGGCCCGCGGCGAGCAGGCGGCGGGCGAGCGCGGCCCTCACGCGGAGTCCCCGTCCGGCTCCTGGGCCACGCGGGGCAGGCGCAACGTGAACCTGGCGCCGCCGTCCGGGGCGTTGGCGACGGTGAGGTCGCCCCGGTGCAGGCGGGCGTTCTCCCGCGCGATGGCCAGGCCGAGGCCGCTGCCCTCGGACCTGGCCCTGGCCGCGCTGGCCTTGTAGAACCGGTCGAACACGTGCGGCAAAACCGCCTCCTCCAGGCCGGGGCCGTGGTCGCGGACCTCAAGCTCGATCCATCGCGGGCCGGCGGAAAGCCGTACGGACACCGGCGGCTCGCCGTGCCGCAGGGCGTTGCCGACCAGGTTGGCGAGGATGACGTCCATGCGGCGCGGGTCCAGCCGTGCCGTCACCTCGGGCGGCAGCTCGGTCTGGACCGAGTCCGACCAGCCCCGGGCCCGCAGGGTCGCGTGGACCAGCTCGGCGACGTCGACCTCGTTCAGCGCGAGGGCCGCGACGCCGGAGTCGAACCGGCTGATCTCGATGAGGTCGTTCACCAGGCCGGTCAGGGCGAGCGTCTCCTGGCTGACCAGCCGGGCGGCCCGTCCGGCGGGCTCGGGCAGGCGCGTCGAGTCCTCGTCGAGGACGTCGGCGACCGCGGTGAGCGCGGCCAGCGGGGTGCGCAGCTCGTGGGAGACGTCGGCCACGAACCGCCGGGCGTCGGCCTCCATCTCGCGCAGCTGCCTGACGTGCCGTTCCAGCTCGGCGGCGGTGTTGTTGAACGTGCGTGCCAGCTCGGCCAGCTCGTCGGAGCCGGTGACCGCGATCCTGGTACGCAGCTCGCCCTCGCCCAGCAGGCGGGCCGCCCGGCCGAGCTCGCGTACCGGACGCAGCACGCCACGGGTGGCCAGCAGCGCGAGGACGACCGCGAACGCCAGGGCCGCCCCGCCGATCAGCCAGGCGGACGCGGCGAGCCCGTCGACGCTGCGCTCTTCGTCGAGCAGGCTGCGCGCGGTGTAGACCTCGATGCCGGACAGGCGCGTCGGCCGGTCCCCCTCCACGATCAGCAGCGGCGTGCCGATGATCAGGATGGGCGCGTTCTTCCAGATCACGCGCTGCCAGGCGACCTCGCCGTCGGCCACGGCCCGCCGCACCTGCCGGGGGACCAGCGCGAGGTCCAGGCCGCCCGGTGAGCGCGCCGCGCCGAAGACGGCGACCGCGGAGCTGTTCCTGTCGGTCACGGTCCGGGCGATCTCGCCGAGCTCGGCCGGGTCCGGCGTCGCGCTCCGCAACGGGAAGACCGCGTCCAGGCGGTTCGTCATCGCCTGCACCGCGGTGTCCTGGGTCGCCTGGAGGATGGCGTTGCGGGCCTGGACGTAGATCCCGCCGGCCACCGCCGCCGCGGTGACGACGGACAGCAGCGCGAACGCGAACAGCAGCCGGGCCCGCAGTCCCAGAGTCGGCCGAGACGTCACCGGCGGCTCACACCGGCCCGAACCGGTACCCGAACCCGCGTACCGTCTGCACGTAGACGGGCGCGGTCGAGTCGTCCTCGATCTTCGCGCGCAACCGCTGCACGCAGGCGTCCACGAGCCGCGAGTCGCCGAAGTATCCGTGTTCCCACACCGACTCCAGCAGTTGCTGGCGGCTGTGCACCCGGCCCGGCGTGCCGGAGAGCTCAAGCAGCAGGCGCAGCTCGGTCGGGGCGAGGTTGACCGGCTCGCCGCGGTTGGCGACCACCAGTCCGGCCCGGTCGATGGTCAGGTCCCCGTACCGCTCCAGCTCCGCCTGGTCGCGGCCGATCCGCCGGAGCACCGCGCGGATGCGGGCGTCGAGCACCCTGGGCTGCACCGGTTTGACCACGTAGTCGTCGGCGCCCGCCTCCAAGCCGGCCACGACGTCCATGTCGTCGCCGCGCGCGGTCAGCATGATGATCGGCACCTCACCGATGACCCGGATGCGACGGCAGACCTCGAACCCGTCCATGCCGGGCAACATCAGGTCGAGCACGACGACGTCGGGCAGGTCCATACGGATCAGGTCGAGCCCCAGCTCGCCGGACTCCGCCGTGCGCACCCGGTGGCCGTGCCGGGTCAGGGCCAGGTCGAGGCCCTCCCGTACGGCCGGGTCGTCCTCGATCAACAACACTCGCGACACGCCGCCGAGTTTCACCGCACGCTCCATAGGTCACCGCTGGTCAGATCCACTGTCGGCCCGCTGTGTCCGCGCACTGTCCGCGCCGTGTCATGGTCGTGTCACGGTTGCGGCCGACGGTGTTCGCCGTCGACAAACCATGACATGCGGGGGACGACGCGCGCACATTCGGCGCCAATCGTTGTCGGCATGAACGGACCACGGACCATCCCACCACGGCCCAGGGACCGGCTGTACGCCGCGCTCACGCTGGTGCTCGCCGTGCTCCTGCTGCCCGCGGCGTTCGTACGCGGTCCCGGCCGCGCCAGGGAACGGGCCTGCCGCTGGGCGTTATGGATGCGGTTCCCCGCCGAGGACCTGAGAGGGCTCGACGCGGGCGCCAGGGCGGCCTTCGAGGCGGCGCGGACCGAGGCGCTCTGGGGGCACGGCCAGCTCCTCGGCCTCACCTCGGGGTACCGCGACGCCGTCGTCCAGCAGCGCATGTTCGACGAGGAGGTGCGCCGCACCGGCTCCCCGGCCACGGCACGGATGCTCGTGCTGCCGCCGGCGGAGTCCAGCCACGTCAGGGGCATCGCGCTGGACGTCCGCCCGCACGAGGGGGCGCGCTGGCTGGAGGAGCACGGCGCCCGCTACGACCTCTACCGCATGTACGACAACGAGTGGTGGCACTTCGAGTACCGCCCCGACGCCTGCGGCACACCGCCACCACGACGCCCCCACCCCGGCATCGGCTACATCCTGGAAAACGGCGGCCAGATGTGACCCGGGGGCCGGCCCCGGTGCCCAACTCCCGCGCCTGGACATCGCCTCGCGGGCGGGCGTAGGAAAGAGCGGTGACCATGGAGACGGCGCTCGTCGTCGGCACCGGACTGATCGGCACCTCGGTCGCGCTGGCCCTCCGCGAGAAGGGGGTCGCGGTCCATCTCTCCGACGTCGACGCGCATGCCGTACGGCTGGCGCGGGAGCTCGGCGCGGGTCAGGAGTGGACCGGCCAGGCCGTGGACCTGGCGTTGATCGCCGTACCGCCGCACGTCGTGGGGGAGCGGCTGGCCGAGTTGCAGCGGCGGGGGGCCGCGCGGGCGTACACCGACGTGGCCAGCGTCAAGGTCGATCCGATCGCCGACGCGCGGCGGATCGGCACCGACCTGACCTCCTACGTCCCCGGCCACCCGCTCGCCGGACGGGAGCGGTCCGGCCCGGCCGCCGCCCGCGCCGACCTGTTCCTGGGCCGTCCATGGGCGCTGTGCCCCGGCCCCGAGACGGACGCGGACGCCGTACGGCGGGCACGCGAGCTGGTCGCGATGTGCGGGGCGAACGCCGTCACCATGGGCGCGGGCGAGCACGACGCCGCGGTGGCGCTGGTGTCGCACGCCCCGCACGTGGCGGCCTCGGCGGTGGCGGCCAGCCTGGAGGGCGGCGACGGCGTCGCGCTGGACCTGGCGGGGCAGGGGCTGCGCGACGTGACGCGCATCGCCGCCGGCGACCCGCTGTTGTGGCGGATGATCCTCGCCGGGAACGCCCTCCAGGTGGCCGGGGTGCTCGACGGGATCGCGGCCGACCTCGCCGCGGCGGCCTCGGCGCTGCGGACCGGCGACCTGGACGACGTGACGGACCTGCTGCGGCGCGGCGTGGACGGCCACGGCCGCATCCCCGGCAAGCACGGCGGGCCGGCCCGCGACTACGCCGTGGTCCAGGTGGTGCTGCGGGACCGGCCGGGGGAGCTGGCCCGGCTGTTCAACGCGGCGGGGCTGGCCGAGGTCAACGTCGAGGACGTCCGGCTGGAGCACTCGACGGGCCTGCCGGTCGGCGTGGCCGAGATGTCCGTACGCCCGGAGGACACCGACCGGCTCGCCGAGGCGCTGCGTTTCCACGGCTGGCACGTACCGCCCGTTCCCGATGGGCCGCGCCGGACGCTGGGTATGGTGACGAACTGACCGGTCCCCGATCGAGACGGCGGAACGATGCGCGTGCTGGTGGTGGAGGACCAGGTCGAGCTGGCCGAATCGGTGGCACGGGTGTTGCGCCGCGAGGGTATGGCGGTCGACGTCAGCCACGACGGCGACGACGCGCACGAGCGCATCTCGGTGCTCGACTACGACGTCGCCGTGCTCGACCGGGACATTCCCGGCGTCCACGGCGACGACCTCTGCGCCGAGATCGCCACGGGCGGGCGCAGGACGCGGGTGCTGATGCTGACCGCGTCGGGGACGACCGCCGACCGGGTGGCCGGCCTGAGCATGGGCGCCGACGACTACCTGCCGAAGCCGTTCGCGTACGCCGAGCTGGTGGCGCGCATCCGCGCTCTGGGCAGGCGCGCGCATCCGCCGGCGCCGCCGATCCTGCTCCACGACGATCTGCGGCTCGACCCGGCGCAGCGCGTCGCGACCAGGTGCGGCATGCGGTTGCCGCTGACCACCAAGGAGCTGGCGGTCCTGGAACATCTGCTGGCCGCGCGCGGCGAGGTGGTGTCGGCCGAGGAGCTGCTCGAACGGGTCTGGGACGAGCGGGCCGACCCGTTCACCACGACCGTGAAGGCGACGATCAACCGGCTGCGCTCGAAGCTCGGGCAGCCGCCGGTGATCGAGACCGTCCCGCGCGAGGGCTACCGCATCTGAGCCGCCGTGGTCACACGACGGTCACACGTTCTCTGACCTCGGCGTCACCGCGTCCCCCGTAGAACGGTGTCGTGCACGGAAAACCACGGCCGCCGGGGCCGTCTACCGGAGCCCCGCGAGCGGGAAGTGGATCTCTATGGCGAGGCCGCCCTGCGGTCGCGCGTCCGCGGTGAGCCGGGCGTCGTGGGCGACGGCGATGGCGCGGACGATGGAGAGTCCGAGGCCGTGATGGTCGTCGACGCGGGTGCGGTCGAGCCGCTGGAAGGGCTCGAAGAGGCGGTAGACCTGCTCGGGCGGGATCGCCGGACCGGTGTTCGCGATGGAGACGACGGCCCGGTCGCCCTCGGCGCGGGTGGAGATGTCCACCCGGCCGCCGGGCACGTTGTAGCGCACGGCGTTGTCCACCAGGTTGGCGATGAGCCGTTCGACCAGTGCCGGGTCGCCCGCCGTCGGGGCGTGCGCGATCGCGGCCACCAAGCGGGGAGACGGGCGACCGGCCGCGGGAGGTCTCCCGTGACCCCCGGGACCGGGCGCCGCATCGGTGCAGTGGCTGTTCCCGTCAGCTCTGGACCCGTTCCCCTCGCCGGCCCCGGGGTTGTCCCCGTCAACCCTGGGGCCGGCCTCCTCCGCGGTGCGCACCACGCGCTCGGCGATCTCGGCCAGGTCCAGCGGGTCGCGGTGGTCGAGGCCGCCCTCGCTCTCGGCCAGCGTCAGCAACGACTCCAGCAGGCGTCCCTGCTGTTCGCTGAGGTCGAGCAGCCGCGCCATCGTCGATCGCATGGATGAGACGTCGCGGTCCTCGTCCAGCAGGCTCTCCTCCAGCAGGGCGTGCTCAAGGGTGAGCGGGGTGCGCAGCTCGTGGGCCGCGTTGGCGACGAAGCGCTTCCGCGCGTCGAAGGCGCTGTGCAGCCGTTCCAGCAGGCCGTCGACCGTGTCGGCGAGGTTGCGCAGCTCGTCGCGGGGGCCGGGGAGGGCGAGCCGCTCGTGGACGTTGCGGGCGGAGATCCGCTTGATGGCGCTGTTCATCGTCCGCAGCGGGCGCAACATCCTCCCGGCCACCAGCCAGCCGACCACGAACGAGATGACCGCCATCAGGGCGAGGGCCATCACCGACTTGAGCAGCAGGTTCTCCAGCATGGCCTGGTGCTGGTGGCGCGCGAGGGCACGCAGGTCACCGGTGGGCCCCTCGCCCGCGACGAGCGGCGTGGGCGGCCTGGAGGTGAGGACGAGCAGGTAGGTGATGGCGAGCAGGACCGCGCCGGTGGCGGCGAACAACGCGCCGTAGACGAGCGTGAGACGCGATCTCACGGTACGGAAGACCGCCAGGTGTCGGAGGGAACGGACCATCGTCCCCCATCGTAGGGGCCCGGACCGGCCGGACGGCGGCGGGCGGGCGGCTCGGGCGTACGCGTCCAAGTGCGAGAAATGCGCGCTTGGACTCACTCGTGGACACCGACACCAATCAGCACGATTGAGAACGCTGACTTCGCGTGTCGTGTGAGAGGAGCGCCCGCATGGCCATGGTGTCGCCCTTCGGGGGGATGTTGAAAGGCGACGAGGACGATGGTCCCGGGCCGTCCAAGCTCCGCCCCGGGACGCTGCGCAGGGTGCTCGGCTACTTCCGCCCGCACATCGGCAAGGTGGTGCTCTTCGTCCTCGTCGCCGGGCTGGAGTCGCTCATCGTCGTCGTGACGCCCCTGCTGCTGAAGGAGCTCGTCGACGCCGGCGTGCTCAAGAACGACCTCGGGGTCGTGACCCTGCTGGCCTGCCTGGCCGCCGGGCTCGCCGTGGTGAGCGCGCTGCTGCAGGTGGCGTCGGCCTGGATCTCCGGGAAGATCGGGCAGGGCGTCAGCTACGACCTCCGGGTCCAGGCGCTCGGCCACGTGCAGCGGCTGCCGATCGCGTTCTTCACCCGCGCCCAGACCGGGGTGCTGGTCGGCCGGCTGCAGACGGAACTGGTCATGACGCAGCAGGCGTTCAGCGGGATGCTGATGGCCGCCACCAGCGGCGTCACGGTCCTGCTGGTGCTGGCCGAGCTGTTCTACCTGTCGTGGCTGGTCGCCGTCATGACGATCGTGCTGATCCCGGTGTTCCTCGTGCCCTGGTCCTACATGGGGCGGCGCATGCAGCGCTACACCAGAGGGCTCATGGAGGACAACGCCGGACTGGCCGGGCTGCTCCAGGAACGGTTCAACGTGCAGGGGGCGATGCTCTCCAAGCTCTTCGGCCGCCCGGCCGACGAGCTGGCCGAGTACGACAGGCGCGCCAGCCGGCTGCGCGGGATCGGCGTACGCGTCGTCGTGTTCGGCCGGATGGCCTTCGTCATCTTCGCGCTGATGGCCTCGCTGGCCACGGCGCTCGTCTACGGGGTCGGCGGCGGGCTCGTGCTGGCCGGGGTGTTCCAGCTCGGCACGCTGGTCGCCCTCGCCACCCTGCTCTCGCGGCTGTTCGGGCCGATCACCCAGCTCTCCGGGATGCAGGAGAACGCGCTGACCGTCCTGGTGAGCTTCGACCGGATCTTCGAGCTGCTCGACCTGAAGCCGCTGATCCAGGAACGCCCCGGCGCGGTCGCGCTGGAGCGGGACTCGGTGCCGGACGTCGAGTTCGAGGACGTGTCGTTCCGCTACCCCGCCGCGGACGAGGTCTCGCTGCCGTCGCTGGAGCAGAACGTACGGTCGGGGCGGGATCGCGGGGAGGCGGCGCCGGAGGTCCTGCGCGGCGTGAACCTGCGTGTCCCGGCCGGGACCGTCACCGCGCTCGTCGGCCCGTCGGGCGCGGGGAAGAGCACCCTCACCCACCTGGTCTCCCGCCTGTACGACCCGACCGGGGGAACCGTCCGCGTCGGCGGGCACGACCTGCGGGACCTCACCTTCGAGTCGCTGCGCGACACGGTGGGGGTGGTCAGCCAGGACACCTATCTCTTCCACGACACGATCCGGGAGAACCTGCTCTACGCCCGTCCCACCGCCACCGAGGACGAGCTCATCGAGGCGTGCAAGGGGGCCCAGATCTGGGACCTGATCGAATCCCTGCCCGACGGGCTCGACACCGTCGCGGGCGATCGCGGCTACCGCCTGTCGGGCGGGGAGAAGCAACGGGTGGCCATCGCCCGGCTGCTGCTGAAGGCGCCCTCGGTCGTCGTGCTCGACGAGGCCACCGCCCACCTGGACTCCGAGTCGGAGGCCGCCGTCCAGCGGGCGCTGAAGACCGCGCTGCGCAGCCGTACGTCGCTGGTGATCGCCCACCGGCTGTCCACGATCCGGGAGGCGGACCAGATCCTCGTGATCGACGACGGCGGGGTCCGGGAACGCGGGACGCACGAGGAGCTGCTGGCCCAGTTCGGTCTCTACGCGGAGCTGTACCACACGCAGTTCGCCGAGCCCGGCGGCAACGGGACCCGGCCGGAAACGGGCAACGGGGCCGGCGCCCCGGAGGTGGTTCGTGAAGGGGGACGATGAACTCCGCAGCCCAGGCCGCACCGACGGTGCCGGACCTGTTCGCCCGGCAGGTGGACCGGACGCCCGGCGCGGTGGCCGTGGTCGACGGGGACCGGGTCCTGACGTACCGGCGGCTGGATGAGCTCGCGGGCCGCCTGGCCGGGCGGCTGATCGCCCGTGGTGTCCGAGGCGGCGATCGTGTCGCGGTCATGATGGACCGTTCGGCGGACCTGGTGGTGGCGCTGCTCGCCGTATGGAAGGCGGGGGCGGCGTACGTGCCGGTGGAGGTCGCCTATCCGGCGGCGCGGGTGGCGTTCATGGTGGCGGACTCGGGGGCGTCCCTGATGGTGTGCTCGGTCGCGGCGCGCGACGGCGTACCGGAGGGGGGCGAGCCGGTCGTCGTCACGGACGAGTACGCGGGCGGCGCGGCGGCGGTCGAGACGCGCCCCGGGGATCTGGCGTACGTGATGTACACCTCCGGCTCGACGGGCACCCCGAAGGGCGTGGCCGTCCCGCACCGGAGCGTCGCGGAGCTGGTGGGCGGTTCCGGCTGGGGGGTGGAAGCCGGCGACGCGGTCCTCATGCACGCGCCGTACGCCTTCGACGCCTCCCTGTACGAGATCTGGGTGCCGCTGGCGTCGGGCGCCCGGGTGGTGATCGCCGCGCCGGGCCCGGTGGACGCCCGGCGCCTGCGCGAGGCGGTCGCGGCCGGGGTGACGCGGGCGCACCTGACCGCGGGCAGCTTCCGCGCGGTCGCGGAGGAGTCGCCCGAGTCGTTCGCGGGGCTGCGCGAGGTGCTGACCGGCGGCGACGTGGTGCCCGCGCACGCCGTGGACAAGGTACGGGCGGCCTGCCCCGGAGCACGGATCCGGCACCTGTACGGCCCGACGGAGACGACGCTGTGCGCGACGTGGCACCTGATCGAGCCGGGCGACGCGGCGGCGCCGGTGTTGCCGATCGGCCGGCCGCTCCCCGGCCGCCGGGCCCAGGTGCTCGACGCGTCGCTGCGGCCCGTGGCGCCGGGCGCGGTCGGTGACCTGTACCTGTCCGGCGCCGGCCTCGCGGACGGCTACCTGGACCGGGCGGGGCTGACGGCCGAACGGTTCGTGGCGGATCCGTCCGCGCCCGGGAGGAGGATGTACCGGACCGGCGACCTGGCCAGGTGGACCGCCGAGGGCGAGCTGCTGTTCGCGGGCCGGGCCGACGACCAGGTGAAGATCCGCGGGTTCCGGATCGAGCCGGGCGAGATCGAGGCCGCGCTGACCGCCCAGCCGGACGTGCACGAGGCCGTGGTGGCGGCGGTCGACGGACGCCTGATCGGTTACGTGGTGGCGGACGCGGACCCCCTGCTCGTCCGCGAACGTCTCGCGGCGGCGCTGCCGGAGCACCTGGTCCCGGCCGTGGTGATCGCGCTGGACGCGCTGCCGCTGACCGGCAACGGCAAGGTGGACCGGACGGCGCTGCCGGCGCCCGCCTTCGCGGCGACCTCCACGGGCCGCGAGCCCGCCACCGAGGCCGAGCGCGTCCTGTGCGGCCTGTACGCCGAGCTGCTCGGCCGGGACCGGATCGGGGCCGACGACGGCTTCTTCGAGCTGGGCGGTGACTCGATCGTCGCGATGCGGCTGGCGGCGCGCGCGGCCAAGGCCGGGCTGCTGGTGACGCCGTCCCAGATCTTCACGGAGCGGACCCCGGCGGGGCTCGCGGCCGTGGCGGGGGCCGTTCCGGCCGGTGGGCGCGCCGGCCGTGCGCTGATCATCCTCGGCGCGCAGGACGAGGCGGAGCTGGCGGACGCCGTCCCGGGGGTGCCGGAGGTCTGGCCGCTGGCGCCGCTCCAGGAGGGGCTGCTCTTCCAGTCGACCCTGGACGACGACGGGCTCGACATCTACCAGGCGCAATGGATCCTGGAGCTGCACGGGCCGCTGGACGTGGCCCGGTTGCGGGCCGCGTGGGAGGCGGTCTTCGCCCGGCACCCCGAGCTTCGGGTGAGCTTCCATCGACGCGCGTCGGGGGAGCCCTTCCAGGCCGTCGCCGGGCACGTCGCCCTGCCGTGGCGGCAGGTGGACCTGACGGACGCCGGCGATGTCGACGCGGCCGTCGAGGCCCTGGCCGCACGGGAGCAGCGGACGCGGTTCGACCTGGCCAGGGCGCCGCTGTTCCGGCTGGTCCTCGCCCGGTACGGCGCGGACCGGCACCGCCTGCTGGTCGTCCACCACCACATCCTGACCGACGGCTGGTCGGTGGCGGTCATCCTGAACGAGGTGGCGGAGGCGTACGAGGCCGGCGGGCGGCTGCCGGAGCGTACGGAACCGGCCTCCTACCGCGACTACCTGGCCTGGCTGGACCGGCAGGACAAGGACGCGGCATGTACGGCCTGGCGGGCGGAGCTGTCCGGCCTCGACGAGCCCGCACTGATCGCGACCGCCGCCGCCGGGACGGGCTACGAGTACCGCGTCGCCTTCCTGACGCCGGACCTGTACACCAGGCTGAGGACGCTGGCCCGCGACCACGGCCTGACGCTGAACACGATCGCGCAGGGCGCGTGGGCGATGGTGCTGGCGCGGCTCGCCCGGCGCACCGACGTGGTGTTCGGCACCACGGTAGCCTGCCGCCCCGCCGAGCTCCCGGACGTGGAGTCGATGCCGGGGCTGATGATGAACACGGTCCCGGTCCGGGTGCCGCTGCACGGCGGGCAGTCGATGCTGGACCTGCTCACCGGCCTCCAGCGGCGGCAGGCGGCCCTGATGCCGCATCAGCACCTGGGGCTGCCGGAGATCCAGAAGGCGGCCGGGCCGGGCGCGGCGTTCGACACGCTGCTGGTGTTCGAGAACTATCCGCGGGACTTCGCCGGGCGGTTCGCCTATCTCGGCACGGTCGAGGGCACCCACTACCCGCTGACCCTCGGCGTCATCCCTGGAGATCGTTTCCGGATCCAGCTCGTCCACCGGCGGGGGCAGGTCGAGGAGGGTGTCGCCGAGTCGATCCTGGGATGGTTCGTCGGCGCCCTCGGCACGCTGGCCGACGATCCGTACGCGCTGGTGGGACGGGCCGGCGTCGGCCACAGTCCCGTACGCGGCCCGGACCCGGCCCTGGCGTCGGGGGAGTCGTTGCCGGTGCTGGTACGCCGGGTCGTGGACGAGCGGGCGGACCACGTCGCGGTGGCCGACGACGACGGCGAGCTGTCGTACGGCGGGTTGTGGCAGCGGGCGGCGGCGCTGGCCGCCCTGCTGAGGGCCCGCGGGGTCGGGCCCGAATGCCGGGTGGGCGTGCTGGCGGACCGGTCGGCCTGGTGGGTCGTCGGGATGCTCGGGGTGTCCCTGGCCGGTGGCGCCTTCGTGCCGGTGGATCCGGCGTACCCGGCCGAGCGCGTGAGGTGGATCCTGCGGGACGCCGATCCCGTGCTGGTGTTGTGCGTCGCGAGGACACGCGGCGCGGTGCCCGGGGAGTTCGCGGATCGGGCGGTGGTGGTCGACGAGGTGGAGCTCGCCGGGGCCGCGGACGCGGAGTCGCCGCACGTGGGTCCGGGTGACGCGGCGTACGTGATCTACACGTCCGGGTCCACCGGGACTCCGAAGGGGGTCGTCGTACCGCACGCGGGGCTGGGGAATCTGGCGGCGGCGCAGATCGACCGGTTCGGCGTGTCGCCGTCGTCGCGGGTGCTGCAGTTCGCGGCGCTGGGCTTCGACGCCATGGTGTCGGAGGTGTTGATGGCGTTGTTGTCGGGGGCCAGGCTCCTGATGGCGCCGGAGCGGGACCTGCCGCCGCGGGTGTCGCTGAGCGAGGCGCTGGAACGCTGGGACGTCACGCACGTGACCGTTCCGCCGTCGGTGCTGGCCACGGCCGACACGCTGCCGGACGGGCTGGAGACCGTGGTGGTGGCGGGGGAGACCTGTCCGCCGGGCCTGGCCGATCGCTGGTCGGCGGGACGGCGGCTGGTCAACGCGTACGGGCCGACCGAGGCCACGGTGTGCGCGACGATGAGCACGCCCTTGGCGCCCGGCCGGGACGCGGTCCCGATCGGGACGCCGATCGCCGGGGGTCGTGGTCACGTGCTGGACGCGTTCCTGCGGCCGTTGCCGCCGGGGATCACCGGCGAGCTGTACGTGGCCGGGATCGGGCTGGCCCGCGGCTACCTCGGTCGTCCGGCGTTGACGGCCGACCGGTTCGTGGCCGATCCGTTCGTCCCGGGTGAGCGGATGTACCGGACGGGGGATCTGGCGTACTGGACGGACCGGGGTGAGCTGGTGTTCGCCGGGCGGGCCGACGACCAGGTCAAGATCCGCGGGTTCCGGGTCGAGCCCGGCGAGGTCGAGGCCGCCCTGTCCGCCCATCCGGGGGTGGCCCAGGCAGCCGTGGCCGTCCGCGGGGACCGCCTGCTGGCGTACGTGTCGCCGGGCGACCTCGATCCGGAGGCGGTGCGGGCGCATCTCGTGTCCCGGCTGCCCCGGCACCTGGTGCCCGCGGCGGTGGTCGCGCTGGAGGCGTTGCCCACCACCCCGAACGGCAAGATCGACCGGGGCGCGCTGCCCGATCCCGACTTCGGCGGCCGGGTCTCCGGCCGGGAGCCGGTGACGGAGGCCGAGCGGGTGTTGTGCGAACTGTTCGCCGAGGTGCTCGGCCTGGAACGGGTCGGCGCGGACGACGGCTTCTTCGAGCTGGGCGGCGATTCGATCAGTTCGATGCAACTGGCGGCACGGGCCCGCCGCGCCGGGATGGCCTTCACCACGCGGGACGTGTTCGAGGAGCGCACACCGGAACGACTCGCGCGGCGCGCGGCGGACCCGTCGTCGCCGGAACATGATCACGCTGCGGCCGACGGCGTGGGCGAGGTCGCCTGGACGCCGGTGATGCGGTTGCTGGGGGACGGGGTCGTGGGGGCGGGGTTCGCGCAGTGGGTCGTGGTGGGGGCGCCCTCCGACCTGACGGAGAAGGTGCTGGTCGCCGGGGTGGCGGCGTTGGTGGACACGCACGACATGTTGCGGTTGCGGGTGGAGTCGGGGCGGCTGGTCGTGGGCGGACGGGGCTCGGTGGATGCGGCCCGGCTGGTCAGGCGTGTGGACGGTGGGCCGTTGGAAGAGGTGGTGGAGAGCGCGGTGGGGCGGCTGGATCCGGCGGCCGGTGTGGTGGTTCAGGTGGTGTGGGTGGATGCCGGGCCGGGTCGGGTGGGGCGGTTGGTGGTGGTCGCGCATCATCTGGCCGTCGACGGGGTGTCGTGGCGGGTGCTGGTGCCGGATCTGCGGGCGGCGTGTGAGGGGGAGCTGGAGCCGGTCGGGGTGTCGTTCCGGCGGTGGGCGGGGCTGCTGGGGGAGTGGGCGGTCTCGGCCGAACGGGTCAAGGAGCTGGCGGGCTGGAAGGCGGTCGTCGGCGAGGAGGACCAGCCGATCGGCCGGGGGCCGAGCGCCGGGGAGGTGCGGCGGCGGTCGTGGGTGGTGTCGGGGGCTGAGGCGTCGGTGCTGGTGGGGCGGGCTCCGGTGGTGTTCTTCTGCGGGGTTCAGGATGTTCTGCTGGCCGGGCTGGCGGGCTCGGTGGCGCGGTGGCGCGGCGCGGACGTGGTGCTGGTGGACGTGGAAGGCCACGGCCGCGATCCGGTCGGCGGGCCGGATGTGTCGCGGACGGTGGGCTGGTTCACCAGCGTGCATCCGGTGCGATTGGAGCTCGGCGGGATCGATTGGGCCGACGTGCTGGCGGGCGGTTCGGCCGCGGGTGGGTTGTTGAAGGCGGTCAAGGAGCAGTCGCGGGCGGTGCCCGGTGACGGGCTCGGTTACGGGCTCCTGCGGTATCTCAACGAGGAGACCGGGCCGGTGCTGGCGGCGTTGCCGTCGCCGCAGGTCGGGTTCAACTATCTGGGCCGGTTCGTGACCGGTGACCCGGGTGAGGTGCGGCCGTGGCAGTGGGCGGGCGGCATCGGCGGGTCGATGGACCCGGGCATGAGCCTGCCGCACGCGCTGGACGCCGACGCGCTGGTACGGGACACGCCGGACGGCCCGGAGCTGACGCTCATGTTGAGCTGGCCGGCGGACCTGCTGGCGGAAGCCGAGGTCGAACGGCTGGGCCAGGGGTGGCTGGACACGTTGTCCGGGCTGGCCCGCCAGGCGGGCGACCCCGAAGCGGGGGGACACACCGCGTCCGACTTCGGCCTCCTCGACCTGGACCAGGACGAGGTCGAGGGCTTCGAGGCCATAGCGGCGGAACTCAATGGAGGCCAGGCATCGTGAACACTCCGACGACGTCCCCCGGATCGGCACTCGCGGAAGTCTGGCCGCTGTCACCGATGCAGGAGGGCATGCTCTATCACGCCTCCTTCGACGACGAGGCCCCCGACATCTACGTCATCCAGCAGTCGCAGCTCATCGACGGGCCGCTGGATCCGGCGCGGTTCCGTACGTCCTGGGAGAGGCTGCTCGACCGGCACGCGGCGCTGCGGGCGTGTTTCCACCGGCGGAAGTCCGGCGAGACGGTCCAGCTCATCCCCCGGGAAGTACGGCTCCCGTGGGCCGAACACGACCTGTCCGACCTGGCCGAGGAGGACGCGCCGGCCGAGGTGGGCGTGATCGCGGAGAAGGACCGCGCCACGCGGTTCGACCTGGCGAAGCCGCCGCTGCTGCGGCTGACGCTGATCCGGCTCGGCCCGGAGAGACACTGTCTCGTGACGACGAGCCACCACCTGCTCATGGACGGGTGGTCGCGGGCGATCCTCGAATCGGAGCTCCTTGAGCTCTACGCGGCGGGCGGCGGCGTCCCGGGGCTGCGGCCCGCGGGCTCGTACCGGAGCTTCCTGGCCTGGCTGGGCCGGCAGGACAAGGAGGCCGCCAGGACCGCATGGCGTACGGAGCTGGCCGGGGCCGACGGATCGGCGCTCGGGCTCCCCGACAGGCCCGGCGGGGCTCCGGGGTTGCCGGGACGGGAGGTGATCCGCCATTCGCCGGCCTTCACGTCCGCTCTGGTGGAGTTCGCCCGCCGTCACGGGCTGACGCTGAACACGGTGGTGCAGGGCGCGTGGGCACTGGTGCTGGCCCGGCTGGCGCGCCGGACGGACGTGGTCTTCGGGGCGACTGTCTCGGGACGCCCGGCGGAGTTGCCCGGCGTGGAGCAACTCGTGGGGCTGCTCATCAACACCGTCCCGGTACGCGTACGCCTGGACGGCGGCCGGTCGGTCCTGGAGATGCTGACCGAGCTCCAGGAACGGCAGTCCGCGCTGATCCCGCACCAGCATCTCGGCCTGCCGGAGATCCAGAAGCTCGGCGGGGCGGGTCTCGACACGATCGTGGTGTTCGAGAACTACGTCGACCCGGCGGCGGGATCGCAGCCTCGCGGCGGCCTCGGCCTGACCCTGAAGGAGTTCCACCAGGCGTCCCCGTACGCGATCACCCTGGGGGTCATGCCGGGCGAGAGCCTTGAGACCGACGTCCAGTACCGGCCGGAGCTGTTCCACGTCGCCAAGGAGGCGCTGCACGGGCTCGCCCGCGTCCTGGAACGGATGGTCGCCGAGCCGGACGCGACGGCAGGCCGCCTGGACGTGGTGGGCGACGCCGCGCGCGAGCTGGTGGTCGAACGGTGGAACCGGACGGGCGACCCGGTGGACGCGCCGTCGGCCGTGGAGCTGTTCCGCCGCCAGGTGGAGCGCGCGCCGGACGCGACGGCGATGACGGCCGGAGGCCGGGCCTGGACGTACGGGGAGCTGGACGAGTGGTCCGGCCGGGTGGCGCGGGCCCTGGCGGACCGGGGCGTCGGACGCGGCGACCGGGTCGGGGTGCTGCTGGAGCGGTCGGCCGAGGTGCCGGCGGTGTGGCTCGGGGTGTGGAAGGCGGGCGCGGCGTTCGTACCGGTCGATCCGGGTTACCCGGCGGACCGGGTGGCGTTCCTGCTGGCCGACTCCGCGGTCTCGGCGGTGGTGTGCCGGCGGGAGACCTCGGACGCGGTGCCGGCGGGCTATGAGCGGATCTTCGTGGAGGACGCCACCGACGGCGGGGTCTGCCTGGTCCCGGTCGGGCCGGACGACCTGGCGTACGTGATGTACACCTCCGGGTCGACCGGGACGCCGAAGGGCGTGGCGATCTCCCACGGGGGCGTGGCGGCACTGGCCGGGGAGCCCGGGTGGGGTGTCGGGCCCGGCGACGCGGTGCTGATGCACGCCCCGCACACCTTCGACGCCTCGCTGTACGACGTGTGGGTGCCGCTCGTGTCGGGCGCGCGGGTGCTGATCGCCGAGCCGGGCGTGGTCGACGCGGCGCGGCTGGCCGCGTACGTCGCGGACGGTCTCACCGCGGTGAACTTCACCGCCGGGCAGTTCAGGGCGCTGGCGCAGGAGTCGCCCGATTCCTTCTCCGGGCTGCGTGACGTGGCCGCGGGCGGGGACGTGGTGCCGCCCGGCGCGGTGGAACGCGTACGGCGGGCGTGCCCGTGGCTACGTGTCTGGCACACCTACGGCCCGACGGAGACCACGCTGTGCGCGACGTGGAAGGCGATCGAACCCGGCGACCGGCTGAGCCCGACGTTGCCGATCGGCAGGCCGATGCCGGGCCGGCGGCTCTACGTCCTGGACGTCTTCCTGCGGCCGTTGCCACCGGGCGTCGCGGGAGACCTCTACATCGCGGGCTCCGGCGTGGCGCACGGCTACCTCGGTCGTCCGGCGTTGACGGCGGAGCGGTTCGTGGCCGATCCGTTCGTTCCCGGTGAGCGGATGTACCGGACGGGGGACGTCGCGTACTGGACCGACGAGGGTGAGCTGGTGTTCGCCGGACGGGCGGACGACCAGGTCAAGATCCGTGGTTATCGGGTCGAGCCCGGTGAGATCGAGGCCGTGCTGGCGGGGCAGCCGGGCGTCGACCAGGCGGTGGTGGTGGCGCGTGACGGCCGCCTGGTCGGTTACGTGGTCTCCGACGGCGTGGTGGATCCCGTACGGCTGCGGGAGCAGGTCGCCAGGGTGCTGCCGGACTACATGGTGCCGGCGGCCGTGATGGCGCTGGACGCCCTGCCGGTGACGGCGAACGGCAAGGTGGACCGGGAGGCGCTGCCCGATCCCGACTTCGGCGGGCGGGTCTCCGGCCGGGAGCCGGTGACGGAGGCCGAGCGGGTGTTGTGCGGGTTGTTCGCCGAGGTGCTCGGCCTGGAACGGGTCGGCGCGGACGACGGCTTCTTCGAGCTGGGCGGCGACTCGATCAGTTCCATGCAACTGGCGGCACGGGCCCGCCGCGACGGCCTGGCCTTCGGCGCGCGGGAGGTGTTCGAGCACCGGACGCCGGCGGGGATCGCGGCGGTCGTCGAGATGGACGGCACGTCGGCGGATGGTCCGGCCGACGGCGCGGGCGAGCTCCCGTGGACGCCGGTGATGCGGCTGTGGGGGGACGGGGTCGCGAGTGCGGGGTTCGCGCAGTGGGTCGTGGTGGGGGCGCCCTCCGACCTGACGGAGAAGGTGCTGGTCGCCGGGGTGGCGGCGTTGGTGGACACGCACGACATGTTGCGGCTGCGGGTGCAGTCGGGACGGCTCGTCGTGGGCGAACGCGGCTCGGTGGACGCGGCCCGGCTGGTCAGGCGTGTGGACGGCGGCTCGCTGCAAGAGGTGGTGGAGAACGCGGTACGGCGGCTGAACCCGGCGGCCGGTGTGGTGGCGCAGGTGGTGTGGATGGACGCGGGGCCGGACCGGGTGGGGCGGTTGGTGGTGGTCGCGCATCATCTGGCCGTCGACGAGGCGTCGTGGCGGGTGCTGGTGCCCGACCTGCGGGCGGCGTGCGAGGGGGAGCCGGAGCCGGTCGGGATGTCGTTCCGGAGATGGGCGGGGCTGCTGGAGGAGTGGGCGGTCTCGGCCGAACGGGCCAAGGAGCTGGCGGCCTGGAAGGCGATCGTCGGCGAGGACGACCAGCCGATCGGCCAAGGGCTGAGCCGGGGGAAGGTACGGCGGCGGTCGTGGGTGGTCTCAGGGGCCGAGGCGTCGGTGCTGGCCGGACGGGCTCCGGCGGTGTTCTTCTGCGACGTTCAGGACGTTCTGCTGGCCGGGCTGGCGGGCTCGGTGGCGCGGTGGCGCGGCGCGGACGTGGTGCTGGTCGATCTGGAAGGCCACGGACGCGTTCCGGATGTGTCGCGGACGGTGGGCTGGTTCACCAGCGTGCATCCGGTGCGGCTCGACATGACGGGCGTTGACTGGGCCGACGTGCTGGCGGGCGGATCGTCCGCCGGCGGCCTGCTGAAGGCGGTCAAGGAACAGGCCCGCGCCGTACCGGGTGACGGGCTCGGTTACGGGCTCCTGCGGTATCTCAACGAGGAGACCGGGCCGGTGCTGGCGGCGTTGCCGTCGCCGCAGGTCGGATTCACCTATCTGGGCCGGTTCGTCACCGGCGACGACGTGCGGCCGTGGCAGTGGGCGGGCGGCATCGGCGGGTCGACGGACCCCGGCATGAGCCTGCCGCACACGCTGGAGGCCGACGCGCTGGTACGGGACACGCCGGACGGCCCGGAGCTCACGCTCACCCTGAGCTGGCCCGCGGACCTGCTGGCCGAAACCGAGATCGACCGGCTGGGCCGGGGATGGCTGGACACGTTGTCCGGGCTGGCCCGCCAGGCGGATGATCCTGCTGCGGGGGGACACACCGCATCCGACTTCGGCCTCCTCGATCTGCGCCAGGACGAGATCGAGGAACTTGAGGCCGAGTTCGACGACGACCTCTAAGCCTTCGCTGATCCAAGCCTTTCGCTGATCGAGGGAGATATTGATGGCTCAGTCGCGGATCGAGGACATCTGGCCGCTGTCGCCGCTGCAGGAAGGATTGCTCTTCCACACGGTCTACGACGGCGAAGGGCCCGACGTCTACCTGGGCCATTGGATCCTGGACCTGGACGGCCCGGTGGACGCGGCCAGGCTGCGCGCGGCATGGGAGGCGCTGCTGACCAGGCACGCCCCGCTGCGGGCCTGCTTCCGGCAGCGCAGATCAGGTGAGACGGTGCAGATCATCGCCGGGCAGGTGGAACTGCCGTGGCGGGTGGTCGACCTCTCCCACCTCGACGACCCCGAGCAGGCCGTACGGGAGCTGGCCGAGGAGGACCGGCGGCGGAGGTTCGACCTGGCGAAGGCGCCGTTGTTGCGGCTGACCCTGATCCGCGTCGCCGACGACAGGCACCACCTGGTGGTGACCTGCCATCACGCGATCATGGACGGCTGGTCGCTGCCCATCGTGTTCGACGAGCTGACCATGTTGTACGCGGCCGACGGCGGCCCGCTGGACCTGCCGCCGGTGACCTCGTACCGGGACTACCTCTCGTGGCTGGGCCGGCAGGACAAGGAGAAGGCGCTGTCGGCCTGGACGGAGGAGCTGCGCGGCGCCGAGGAGCCGACGCTCGTGGCGCCCGCCGACCCGGGGCGTACGCCCGGCGTGCCGGAGAGCGTCACGGCCGAGCTGCCGGAGGACCTCACGCGTTCGCTGGACGAGCTGGCCCGCGGCCATGGGCTGACGCTGAACACGGTGGTGCAGGGCGCGTGGGCGCTGGTGCTGGCGCTGCTGGCGGGCCGTACGGACGTGGTGTTCGGGGCGACGGTGTCGGCGCGTCCGGCGGACCTGCCCGGCGTGGAGGGGATGGTGGGGCTGTTCCTCAACACCGTTCCCGTACGCGTACGGCTGAGCGGCTCGACGCCGGTCGTCGAGCTGCTGGCGGAGCTGCAGAGGCGGCAGTCGGCGCTCATCCCCCACCAGTACGTGGGGCTGGCCGACGTCCAGCAGGCGGCCGGGCCCGGCGCGATCTTCGACACCCTGCTCGTCTTCGAGAACTTCCCGCGCGAGCTCGGCGAGGCGGACTCCGCGCAGGCGTTCGGCATCCGCGTGAACCAGGGCAGGGAAGCCGCCCACTACCCGCTGACGCTGGTCGCCGTGCCCGGCGCGTCGATGCTCCTCAAGCTCGATTACCTGCCGGAACTCTTCGACCGGGACACCGCGCTCGCCGTCGTCGAGCGGTTCGGCGGGGTTCTGCGCCGGCTGGCCGGCGCGGGCGGGATCACGGTGGCCGAGGTCGACGTGACGAGCGCGGCCGAGCGCGACCTGGTGGTGCGGGAGTGGGGTGCGACGCCCGGCGCGCGGCCGGGCCGGCCAGCTGCGGAGCTGTTCGGGAGCCAGGTGGAACGCCGCCCCGACGGGGTGGCGGTCGTGGACGGCGACCGGACGATGTCGTACGCGGAGCTGGCCGGACGCGCGGAGCGGCTGGCGGGCTGCCTGAGCGGCCGCGGGGTCCGGCGCGGGGACCGGGTGGCCGTGGTGATGGGACGCTCGGCCGACCTGATCGTCACGCTGCTCGCGGTGTGGCAGGCGGGCCCGGCGTTCGTCCCGGTGGATCCGGCCTACCCGGTGGAACGCGTGAAGTTCATGCTGGCGGACGCGGAGCCGGCGGCGGTCGTGTGCGAGCGGGCGTACCGGGACGCCGTGCTGGACAGCGGGCTCGACCCGATCGTCCTGGACGACCCGGCGACGCGGGAGGCGGTGGCGCGGTGCGCTCCGGTGTCGGTCGGCGTCGCGGCCGACGACCTCGCCTACGTGATGTACACCTCGGGATCGACCGGGACGCCGAAGGGCGTCGCCGTGTCGCACGGCAACGTCGCGGCCCTCGTCGGCGAGCCGGAGTGGGGGATCGGTCCTGACGACGCCGTGCTGATGCACGCCTCGCACGCCTTCGACATCTCCCTGTTCGAGTTGTGGGTGCCGCTGTTGTCGGGCGCGCGGGTGGTGATCGCCGAGCCGGGCGCGGTGGACGGCGAGGCCCTGGCCCGTTACGTGGCCGGCGGCGTCACGGCCGCCCACCTGACCGCTGGCACCTTCCGGGTGCTGGCCGAGGAGTCACCGCAGTCGATCGGCGGCCTGCGCGAGGTGCTGACCGGCGGGGACGAGGTGCCCTTGGCGGCGGTGGAGCGGGTCCGGCGGGCCTGTCCCGGCGTCCGGGTGCGGCATCTCTACGGCCCGACCGAGGCCACGCTGTGCGCGACCTGGTGGTTGCTCGAACCCGGCGACGGTACGGGATCGGTGTTGCCGATCGGACGTCCGCTCCCGGGGCGGCGCGTCCACGTCCTCGACGCGTTCCTGCGGCCCGTCCCTCCGGGGGTGACGGGCGAGTTGTACCTCGCCGGGGCCGGGGTGGCGCGCGGCTACCTGGGACGTCCGGCGCCGACGGCCGAACGGTTCGTCGCCGACCCGTTCGCGCCCGGCGAGCGGATGTACCGTACCGGCGACCTGGCGCGCTGGACGGACCAGGGCGCGCTGGTGTTCGGCGGACGCGCCGACGACCAGGTCAAGATCCGCGGCTACCGGGTGGAGCCGGGCGAGATCGAGGCGGTCCTCGCCGCTCTGCCGGGCGTCGCCCAGGCCGTGGTGACCGTACGGCAGGAGCACCTGATCGGTTACGTGGTCGCCGAGGCGGGACGGGACGCCGACCCGGCCCGGCTGCGCGCCCGGCTGGCCGAGACGATGCCCGAGTTCATGGTGCCGGCCGGGGTGCTGGTCCTGGACGAGCTGCCGCTGACGGTCAACGGGAAGGTGGACCGGCAGGCCCTGCCCGAACCGGACTTCGCCTCGAAGGTGGCCGGCCGGGAGCCGGCCACCGAGGCCGAGCGGATCCTGTGCGGCGTGTTCGCCGAGGTCCTGGGCCTGGACCGGGTCGGGGTCGAGGACAGCTTCTTCGAACTGGGCGGGGACTCGATCTCCTCGATGCAGGTCGCCGCCCGCGCGCGGCGCGACGGGATCTCCCTGACCCCGCGGCAGGTGTTCGAGCAGCGCACCCCCGAGCGGCTGGCGGCGCTGGCCGGAGCGACCCCGGCGACACGACGGGACGGCCCGGCGGCGGACGCGGGCACGGGGGAGATCCCCTGGACGCCCGTGATGCGCGCCCTCGGGCAGGACGCGGTGCGCCCCGGCTTCGCGCAGACGCGCGTCGTCGTCGCCCCGGCCGGCTTCGACCCGGCCGCGCTGGCGGGCGCGTTGCGGGCGGTGCTGGACGTCCATGACCTGTTACGCGGCCGGGTCGAGCCCGACGGGCGGCTGGTGGTCCCCGAACGGGGCGGCGTGGACGCGGCCGGCCTCGTCACGCGGGTGGAGGCCGGGACCGGGAACCTCGACGAGATCGCCGAGCACGCGGCCAGGACGGCGGCGGGCACGCTGGACCCGTCGGCGGGGATCATGGTGCGGGCCGTGTGGATCGACGCCGGGGCCGCCGGGCCCGGCCGGTTGGCGCTGGTGGCCCATCACCTGGTGGTGGACGCGGTCTCGTGGGGCATCCTGCTGCCGGACCTGCGGGCGGCGTACGACGAGGTGGCCGCCGGCCGGACCCTCGTGCTCGAACCCGCGACGACGTCGTACCGGCAGTGGGCGCGGCGGCTGGCCGAGCAGGCGTTCAGCGAGAGCACGGTGGCCGAGCTCGATCATTGGGCCGCCGTGCTGGAGGGGGCGGACCCGTCCTTGGGGCGGCGGACCGGGCGGTCGTACTCGTGGTCCGGGACGCTGTCCGGGGCCGAAGCGCTCGCCCTGGTCGGCCGGGCCCCGGAGCTCTTCCACTGCGGGATCCAGGACGTCCTGCTGGCCGGGCTGGCGGGCGCGGTGGCGCGGCGGCGCGGCGGCGACGCCGTCGTGGTGGACGTGGAAGGCCACGGCCGCCACGCCGCCGACGGCGAGGACCTGCTGCGCACTGTGGGCTGGTTCACCAGCGTGCACCCGGTCCGCCTCGACGTCTCCGGCGTCGACCTGGCCGCCGCGGCGGCCGGGGACACGGCGGCCGGGACGTTGCTGAAGGCCGTGAAGGAACAGGTCCGCGCGGTGCCCGGCGACGGGCTCGGCTACGGGCTGCTGCGCCACCTCAACCCCGATACGGGGGCCAGGCTCGCCGCCCTGCCGTCCCCGCGGATCGGGTTCAACTACCTCGGCCGGTCCGCCCTCGGGGCCGAGGACACCGCGTGGCAGCCGGTCGAAGGGCCGCTCGGCGCCGGTCCGGACCTGGTCCTGGCCCACGACCTGGAGGTCGGCGCGGACGTCCTGGACACCCCGGACGGCCCCCGGCTGAGACTGTCCATGGAGGCCGGGGATCTCGACCCCGCCACGGTGGAACGGCTCGGCGAGACCTGGCTCGACCTGCTGACCGGCCTCGCCGCCCACGCCGGGGCCCCCGGCGCGGGCGGGCACACCCCGTCGGACTTCGACCTGGTCGGAGTGACACAGCGGGACGTCGAGGAGCTGGAGGCCGCCGCGCCGGGGCTGACCGGGATCTGGCCGCTGTCGCCCCTCCAGGAGGGCATGCTCTTCGAACGGGCCCTCGACGAGTCGGGCGTCGACGTCTACCAGAGCCAGCGGATCCTCGACCTCGAAGGGCCGCTCGACGCCGACCGGCTGCGCGCGGCCTGGAAGCCGCTGACGGCCCGGTACGAATCACTCCGGACCAGCTTCCACCAGCTCGGATCGGGCCAGACGGTCCAGGTCGTCGTGGCCGAGGCCGACATCCCGTGGCGTGAGGCCGATCTGTCGCACCTCGACGACGACGCCGCGGCGGCCGAGTCGGACCGCCTGCTCGCGGCCGACCAGGCGGAACGCTTCGACGTCAGCAGGGCGCCGTTGCTCCGGCTGACGCTGATCCGGCTCGGCGGGGAACGGCTCCGCCTCGTGCTGACCTCGCACCACCTCGTGCTGGACGGATGGTCGACGCCGATCGTCCTCGGCGAGATGTCGACCGCGTACGCGGGCGGGCGGCTCCCGTCGCCGACGCCGTCCTACCGGGACTACCTGGTGTGGCTCGGCCGCCAGGACCAGGAGGCCACCCGGTCGGCGTGGCGGGCCGAGCTCGCCGGTCTGGACGAGCCGACCCTGGTCGCGCCCGACGCCGACAGGACGCCGGCGACCCCGTACGAACACGCCGTACGGCTGCCCGAGGACGCCACGCGCCGGCTGCTCGACTTCGCGCGCGGCCACGGCCTGACCCTGAACACGGTTCTGCAGGGCGCGTGGGCGCTGGTGCTGGCCCGGCTGTCCGGCCGGACGGACGTGGTGTTCGGCGGAGTGGTCTCGGGGCGTCCGGCGGACGTGCCGGGCGTGGAGCGGATGGTGGGCATGTTCATCAACACCATCCCGGTCCGCGTACGCCTCGACGGCCGGCTGCCCGTGCCGGACCTGCTCCGGGACCTCCAGCGACGCCAGTCGGCCCTGACCGACCACCAGTACATGGGGCTGCCGGAGATCCAGAAGGCGGCGGGGACGGGCGCGGTCTTCGACACCATCATGATGCTGGAGAACTACCCGCTCGACGCCGCCGGGCTCGGCGACGACGGCGGCGTCGCGATCGGCTCGGTCTCCACCCGGGCCGGCACCGGCTACCCGCTGACCATGAGCGTCAGCCCGGGGGAGCGCCTGCGGATCAACGTGTCCTGCCGGCCCGACCGCTTCGGCCGGGAGACGGCCGCCGAGGTCGCCGGGCAGGTCGTACGGGTCCTGGAACAGATGGCGGCGGACCCTACGGTCGCGGTGGGCCGCCTCGGCGTGACGAGCGCGTCGACCCGTACGACCGTGGTGGAGCGCTGGAACACGACCGGCGAGGCGGCCGGCGGGCCGTCGGTGGTGGCGGCGTTCCGGCGGCAGGCCGGCCGGACCCCGGACGCGGTGGCGGTCATGGACGGGGGACGCACCCTGTCCTACGCCGACCTCGACCGGAGGTCGGACCGGCTGGCGGGACGGCTGGCCGGGCTGGGAGTGGGCCGTGGCGACCGCGTCGGCGTGGTGATGGAGCGCGGCGCTGACCTGTTCACCGCCCTGCTCGGGATCTGGAAGGCCGGGGCCGCGTACGTACCGGTGAACGTGGACCAGCCGCCGGGGCGGACCGAGCGGACGTTCGCCGACGCCGGGGTGTCGCTGGCCGTCTGCACGGAGGCGACCCGCGGCGCGGTGCCCCCCGGTGTCCGGCCGCTGACCGTGGACACCCCGGCGTCCGGGGAGGCACGAGACGGGACGCCGCCGCTCACGGCCGGGGAGGCGCTCTACGAGACGCCGCCGCTCACCGTCGGGGCGCTCGATGTGGCCTACGTGATGTACACGTCGGGATCGACCGGCGTGCCCAAGGGCGTCGTGGTGCCGCACGGGAGCGTGGCGGCGCTGGCGGGCGACCCGGGCTGGTCGGTCGGCCCCGGCGACTGCGTGCTCATGCACGCCTCGCACGCGTTCGACGCCTCGCTGCTGGAGATCTGGGTGCCGCTGGTCAGCGGGGCCCGCGTGCTGGTCGCCGAACCGGGCACGATCGACGCCCGGCGGCTGCGCGACGCGATCGCCCGCGGCGTGACCACCGTCCACCTGACGGCCGGGAGCTTCCGGGTGCTCGCGGAGGAGTCGCCGGACTCCTTCGCCGGGCTGCGGGAGGTCCTGACCGGCGGGGACGCGGTGCCGCCCGCCTCCGTCGCGCGGGTGCGCCGGGCCTGCCCGCAGGTCCGGGTCCGGCACCTCTACGGCCCCACCGAGATCACCCTCTGCGCCACCTGGCACCTCCTCGAACCGGGGGACGCGACGGACGGCAGCCTGCCGATCGGCCGTCCGCCCGCCGGGCGGCGGGCGTACGTGCTCGACGCCTTCCTCCAGCCGGTGGCCCCGAACGTGACCGGCGAGCTCTATCTCGCCGGCGCCGGTCTGGCGCACGGCTACCTGGGCGCCCAGGGGCCGACCTCGGAACGGTTCGTCGCCGGTCCGTTCGTCCCCGGTGGGCGGATGTACCGTACCGGCGACCTGGCGCGCTGGACGGACCAGGGCGAGCTGCTGTTCGCCGGACGGGCCGACTCCCAGGTGAAGATCCGGGGGTACCGCGTCGAGCCGGCGGAGATCGAGGCGGCGCTGGCCGAGGCCCCCGGGGTCGCGCAGGCGGTCGTCGTGGCCCGCGAGGACCGTCCGGGCGACAAGCGGCTGATCGCGTACGTGACCTCGGCGCAGGACCCGGGACCCGACCCCGGCGCGGTACGCGGGCACCTCGCGGCGCGGCTGCCGGAGTACATGGTCCCGGCGGCGGTGGTGGTGCTGGACGACTTCCCGCTGACGGTCAACGGCAAGATCGACCGCACGGCCCTGCCGGCCCCCGAGTACGCCGGGAACCCGGCCGGCCGTGAGCCGCGCACCGAGGCCGAACGGATGTTGTGCGACCTGTTCGCCGAGATCCTCGGCGTGGACCGGGTCGGCGCCGACGACAGCTTCCTGGAGCTGGGCGGTGACTCGATCCTGTCGATGCAGCTCGCCGCCCGCGCCCGGCGCGAGGACCTCGTCTTCGGCGCGAAGGACGTCTTCGAGCAGCGGACGCCGGCCGCGATCGCGGCGGTCGCCGGGCGCGGCGGCGACCGGCGGCCCGCCCTCGACGACGGCGTCGGCGAGGTCATGTGGACGCCGGTGATGCGGGCGCTGACGGAACAGGATCCCGGCGCGACGTCCCGGGGCGGCCTGGCGCAGTGGGTGACGGTGGGCACGCCCGCCGGCCTGTCGCCGGACACCCTGGCGGCCGGGCTGGGCGCGCTGATCGACACGCACGACATGTTGCGGAGCCGGGTCGTGCGGGCCGAAGGGGAAGAGCCCCGGCTGGTCGTGGCCGGCCGGGGCACGGTGGAGGCGGCCACGCTGGTGGAGCGGGTCGAGGCCGGCGCCGCCCTCCTCGACGACCTCGCCGACCGGCACGCCGGGGAGGCGGCCACGCGGCTGGATCCCGCCGCCGGCGTGATGGTACGGGCGGTATGGGTGGACGCCGGCCCCGCCCGCCCCGGCCGGCTCGTCCTGGTCGCGCACCACCTCGTGGTCGACGCCGTGTCGTGGCGCATCCTGCTGCCGGACCTGCGGATGGCCTGCGAGGCCGTGGCCGCGGGCCGGGAACCGGCGCTCGACCCGGTGGACGTCTCGTTCCGGCGCTGGGCGCGGACGCTGGCCGGGCAGGCGGAGACCCGAGCCGCCGAGCTGGAGACGTGGACGGCGATCCTCGACGGCCAGGAGACGCGGTTCGGCGAGCTCGACCCCGGACGCGACACCGTCTCGACCGCGGGACGCAGGTCGTGGACCGTCCCGGGGGACCGGGCGGCCGTGCTCGTGGAGCAGGTCACCTCGGCCTTCCACTGCGGGGTGCACGAAGTGCTGCTGGCCACCCTGGCGGGCGCGGTCGCGCACCGGCGCGGCGGCGACGCCGTCGTCGTGGACGTCGAGGGCCACGGCCGTCAGCCCGTCGGCGAGCTGGACCTGTCACGCACGGTCGGCTGGTTCACCGAGATCCACCCGCTGCGGCTGGACGTGACGGGCGTCGACCCGGCCGACGTGATCGCGGGCGGCGCCGCGGCCGGCCGCCTGCTGAAGCAGGTCAAGGAGAACGTGCGAGCCGTGCCCGACGGCGGGCTCGGCTACGGCGTGCTGCGCCACCTCGACGCCCGGACCGGACAGGTCCTGGCCGCCCGGCCGCAGCCGGAGATCGGGTTCAACTACCTGGGCCGCCTCTCCGCCCGGCCCGGCGGGGACGCCGGACCCTGGCAGCTCGCGGGAACCATCGGCGGTGCGGCGGAACCGGACACGCCGTTGCGGCACGTCGTGGAGTTCGACGCGGTCGTGCTGGACGCCCCCGGCGGGCCCGAGCTCACCCTGACCGTGACCTGGGCGGGCCGGATCCTCGGCGCGGAAGAGGCCGAATCGTTCGGCGAGACGTGGCTGGACCTGCTCACCGGGCTCGCGGCGCACGCCCGCGCGGACGGCGCCGGCGGGCACACGCCGTCCGACTTCCCGCTCACCACGCTGACGCGGCGCGACGTGGAGGAGGTCGAGGCCGCCGTGCCGGCCCTGCTCGACGTCTGGCCGCTCTCCCCGCTCCAGGAGGGCCTGCTGTTCCACGCCTCCTACGACCAGCAGGGCCCGGACGTCTACGAGAGCATGCGCACCCTCGCCCTCGACGGCCCGCTGGACGTCGCCCGCTTCCGCGCGTCCTGGCAGGCCCTGCTCGACCGGCACGCCGCCCTGCGGGCGAGCTTCCACCAGCTCGAATCGGGCGAGGCGGTGCAGGCCATCGCGCGCGAGGTGACGCTGCCCTGGACCGAGACCGATCTGTCCCACCTGCCGGAGGACGAGGCACTGGCGGAGTTCGAACGCCTCGCGGCGCGGTCGCGCGCCGACCGGTTCGACCTGACCCGCGCGCCGCTGCTCCGCCTGCACCTGGTACGCCTCGGGGAACGCCGCCACCGGCTGGCCCTCACCTCGCACCACATCGCGGCCGACGGCTGGTCGCTCCCGGTCTTCACCCTCGACGAGATGGCGGCGTACGAGGCCGGCGGCGACGGCCGGGCCCTGCCGGCCCCCACGTCGTACGGCGACTACCTCACCTGGCTCGCCCGCCAGGACAAGGAGGCCGCCCGGGAGGCGTGGCGGACCGAGCTCGCGGGCCTGGACGAGGCGACGCACGTCGTCCCGCCGGACACGGTCACCGCGCCGGTCGAGCCCGAGCGCGTACGGTTCCGGGTCGGCGACGACCTGAGCCGGCGTCTGGTGGAGTTCACCCGCCGCCACGGCGTGACGATGAACACCCTGTTCCAGGGGGTCTGGGCGCTGCTCCTGGCCCGGCTGACCGGACGGGAGGACGTGGTCTTCGGCACCGCGGTGGCCGGGCGCCCGCCCGAGATCCCGGGCGTCGAGTCCGCGGTCGGCCTGTTCATGAACACGCTGCCGGTCCGGGCCCGGCTCACCGGCGCCGAACCGTTCCTCGACATGCTGATCGACCTGCAGCGACGTCAGGTCGCGATGATGGCGCACCAGCACATCGGGCTGACCGAGATCAACCAGTGCGCCGGTCCCGGCGCGGCGTTCGACACGCTCGTGGTGTTCGAGAACTATCCCAGCCCGCCGCGTCCGTCCGAGGACCCCGACGCGCTGGTCATGCGTCCCGCGGGCGTGCCGGACGACAACGGGCACTTCCCGCTCTCCATGCGCGCCTCCGAGGACGGCGGCGTCCACGGCGAGTTCATCTACCGTCCGGACGCGTTCGACCGGGTCCGGGCCGAGGAGATGCTCGCGGGGATCGTCCGGGCCCTGGAGCAGGTGGCGGCCGAGCCCTGGTCGCCGGTGGGCCGGGTCGGCCTGATCGAGGTGGTCGAGCGCGGGCTGGTGGTGGAGGAGTGGAACCGGACCGGCGCGCCGCTCGCGGTGGAGCCGCTGCCGGTGTTGTTCCGCCGGCAGGCGGAGCGGTCGCGGGACGCGGTGGCGGTGGTGGACGCGGCGCGGAGCCTGACGTACGGCGGCCTGCTGGGCGAGGCGGAGGAGCTGGCTCGGCTGCTGGCGGGCCTCGGCGTGCGGCGTGAGACGCGGGTGGCCGTGCTCGCCGGGCGGTCGGCGGAGCTGGTGGTGGCCCTGCTCGGGGTGTCGCTGGCGGGCGGGGTGTTCGTCCCCGTCGATCCGGACTATCCGGCCGGGCGCGTCGGGCTGATGCTCGCGGACTCGGCGCCGGACGTGCTGGTGTGCACGTCGGACACCCGGGCGGCCGTTCCGGAGGGGTTCGCCGGCGCGGTGGTGGCGCTGGACGACCCGCCCGCGGCCGGGCCCGGAGCGCCGCTGCCGCAAGTCGCGGCGGGTGACGGCGCGTACGTGATCTACACGTCGGGGTCGACGGGCGTGCCCAAGGGCGTCCTGGTCACCCACGCCGGGCTCGGCAACCTGGCGAGCGCGCAGATCGAGCGTTTCGGCGTGACGTCCTCCTCGCGGATCCTGCAGTTCGCCGCCCTCGGGTTCGACGCCGCCGTCTCCGAGCTGTGCATGGCCCTGCTGTCCGGCGGGACCGTCGTGCTGGCCGGCCCGGAGAGCATGCCGCCCCGGGTGTCGCTGGGCGACGCGGTACGGAAGTGGGGCATCACGCACGTGACCGTGCCACCGAGCGTGCTGGCCGTCGAGGACGACCTGCCGGACAGCCTGGAGACCCTGGTCGTGGCCGGCGAGGCGGTCCCGCCCGCGCTGGTGGACCGCTGGTCGCCGGGCCGCCGGATGATCAACGCGTACGGGCCCACCGAGACGACCGTGTGCGCGACGATGAGCCGCCCGCTGTCCCCGGGACACGACTCCCCGGGACACGCGGTCCCCATCGGCGGTCCGATCGCCGGCACGCGGGCCTACGTGCTCGACGCCTTCCTGCAACCGGTGCCGCCGGACGTGACCGGCGAGCTCTACGTCACGGGGGCCGGGCTGGCCCGCGGGTACCTGTCCAGGCCGGGCCTGACGGCGGAACGGTTCGTCGCCGACCCGTTCACACCGGGGGGCCGCGTGTACCGCACCGGCGACCGGGCCCGCTGGACCCGGCAGGGTGAGCTGGTCTTCGCCGGCCGGGCCGACGACCAGGTGAAGGTACGCGGCTACCGGATCGAGCCGGGTGAGATCGAAGCCGTGCTGGCCGGCCGCCCCGAGGTCGCCCAGGTGGTGGTCGTCGCCCGCGAGGACGGGCCGGGCGAGAAACAACTGGTGGCGTACGTCGTCCCGGCGACCGGCGCTCCCGAGGACGGCACGCTGATCGCCGCCCTGCGCGACACGGTGGCCGAACGCCTGCCCGAGCACATGCGGCCGGCGGCGTTCGTACCGCTGGACACGATGCCGCTGACCCCGAACGGCAAGATCGACCACCGGGCGCTCCATGCTCCCGACCTCGCCGGGACGGCGTCCGGACGCGACCCGCGCACCGCCATGGAGACCAGGCTGTGCGAGCTGTTCGCGGAGGTGCTCGGCCTGGACCACGTCGGCGCCGACGACAGCTTCTTCGAACTCGGCGGCGATTCCATCACCTCGATGCAGCTGTCGGCCCGGGCCCGCCGGGAAGGGCTGGAACTGACCCCATGGCAGGTGTTCGACGAGAAGACGCCCGAACGGCTCGCGGCGCTCGTCAAGGAGCTCCCGGCCGGCGGCGCGGAGGAGCCGGAGTCGCCGGCGGGCATGCTCGTGGCCCTCTCACCTGACCAGATGGACCAACTCGAGGCCGGACCGGCCGACGAATAACCTCCATAAGGAGCAGATCGTGACCGTCGACGACACCCGTGCAAAGCCGCGCTCCGGCGTGGAAGACGTCTGGCCCCTTTCACCGCTTCAGGAGGGGATGCTCTATCACACCGTCCTGGACCAGGACGGGCCGGACACCTACACCGTGCAGTCCGTCTACGGCATCGACGGCCCGCTGGACGCCGCCCGGCTGAGGGCGTCGTGGCAGGCTCTCGTGGACCGGCACGCCGCGCTGCGGGCCTGTTTCCGCTACGTCAGCGGCGCCCAGATGGTGCAGGTCATCTTGCGGGACGTCGAGCTGCCGTGGCGCGAGACGGATCTGTCCGGGCTGCCGGACGACCTCGCCGACGGCGAGGTGAGCCGGCTGGCGGCCGACGAGGCGGCCGAGCGCTTCCGCCTTGAGACGGCGCCGCTGCTGAAACTGCACCTGATCCGGCTCGGCCCGGAACGCCACCGGCTCGTGCACACCCTGCACCACGTGCTGACGGACGGCTGGTCGATGCCGATCCTGCACCGCGAACTCGCGGAGATCTACGCGGCCGGCGGGGACGCCTCCGGCCTGCCGGCCACGGCCTCCTACCGGGACTACCTCGCCTGGCTGGGCCGGCAGGACAAGGAGGCGGCCCGCGCGGCCTGGCGGGCCGAGCTCGCCGGACTGGACACCCCCACCACGGTCGCCCCGGCCGATCCGGGCCGCGTACCGGACATCGACACGGTGATGACCGAGCTGTCCGAGGAGCTGACGGACGATCTGGCCCGGCTGGCGCGTGGCCACGACCTCACGCTGAACACCGTCGTGCAGGGCGCGTGGGCGGTCGTGTTGTCGCAACTCGCCGGCCGTACCGACGTGGTGTTCGGCGCGACCGCCTCCGGGCGGCCGGCCGAGCTGGCCGGGGTGGAGTCGATGGTCGGCCAGCTGCTCAACACCCTGCCGGTACGGGTCCGGCTCGACGGCGGGCGGCGGGTCGTCGACCTGTTCGCCGAGCTCCAGCGCGACCAGTCGGCCCTCATGGCCCACCAGCACCTCGGCCTCCAGGACGTGCGGACCGCCGCCGGGCCGGGCGCGGTCTTCGACACGCTCGTCATCTACGAGAACTTCCCCCGTACGGGACTCGACGGGCCCGGCGACGGCGGCCTGACCCTGCGCCCGGTGCAGAAGGGCAGCAACGCCTCGCACTACCCGTTCACCCTGATCACCGGGCCCGGCGAGCGGATGCCGGTCATCCTCGACTACGAGCGCGGCCTGTTCGACCGGGCGGTCGCCGAATCGGTCCTGGGCGCGTTCGTCCGCGTGCTGGAGCGGCTGGTCGCCGAGCCCGGCGTCCTCGTCGGCCGGCTGACGCTGCTGAGCGAGAGCGAGCGCGCCTCGGTCGTGGACGACTGGAACGCGACCGCGGGCCCGGTCGCCGGGGCGTCCGTGGTCGGGCTCTTCGAGCGGCAGGCCGCCGCCACGCCGGACGCGGTGGCGATCACCGACGCCGGCGGCGCGGACCTGACCTACGCCGAGCTCGACCGGGCCTCGAACCGGCTGGCGGGTTACCTCGCCGGTCGCGGCGTGCGCCGCGGCGACCGCGTCGGCGTGGCCATGGACAGGTCGGCGGACCTGCTGGTCGTGTTCCTGGCGATCTGGAAGGCCGGCGCGGCGTACGTCCCGGTGGACGTCGGCCACCCGGCCGAGCGGATCGCGTTCACGCTGGCCGACTCCGGGGTCTCGGCCGTCGTCTGCACGCTGGCCACCGCCGCGGCCGTGCCGCGGGACACGATCGTCCTGGACGCGCCGGAGACGCGCAGGGCCGTCGAGGCGTGTGCCGCCACGGCGCCGCAGAGCCGTCCTGGCGCCGACGACCTGGCGTACGTCATGTACACCTCGGGGTCCACCGGCGTGCCGAAGGGCGTGGCCGTCCCGCACGGCGCGGTGGCCGGGCTGGCGGGCGACGCGGGGTGGCGGATCGGCCCGGGCGACGGCGTGCTGATGCACGCGACGCACGTCTTCGACCCCTCGCTGTACGAGATCTGGGTGCCGCTCTCCACGGGCGGCCGGGTCCTGCTCGCCGAGCCGGGAGTGGTGGACGCGGGCGGCGTACGCCGGGCCGTCGAACGCGGCGCGACCGCCGTCCACCTCACCGCGGGCGCCTTCCGCGCGCTGGCAGAGGCGTCCCCGGACTGCTTCGCGGGCCTGGCCGAGATCGGGACCGGCGGCGACGTCGTCCCCGCGCACACCGTGGAGAACCTGCGGCGGGCCCAGCCCGGCGTACGGGTGCGGAACACCTACGGGCCGACCGAGACCACCCTGTGCGCCACGTGGAAGCCCATCGAGTCAGGTGACGAGCTCGGCCGGGAGCTGCCGATCGGCCGTCCCATGACGAACCGCGCGATCTACCTCCTCGACGCCTTCCTGCGGCCGGTCCCGCCGGGGGTGGCCGGCGAGCTGTACATCGCCGGCACCGGGCTGGCCCGCGGCTACCTGTCCAGGCCGGACCTGACCGCCGAGCGGTTCGTGGCCTGCCCGTTCCGCCCCGGCGAACGCATGTACCGCACCGGCGACCTGGCGCGCTGGACCCGCGGCGGCGAGGTGGTGTTCCTCGGGCGGGCCGACGACCAGGTGAAGATCCGCGGGTTCCGGGTGGAGCTGGCCGAGGTGGAGGCCGTACTGGCGGCACAGCCGGGGGTGACCGAGGCCGTCGTCGTCGCGCGGGAGGACCAGCCGGGCGAGCGCCGCCTGGTGGGTTACGTCGTCACCGACGGCACCGAGGCCGACGTGGACGAGATCCGCCGCCGGATGGGCCTGGTCCTGCCCGCGTACATGGTTCCCGTGGCGGTGCTCGTACGGCCCGGACTGCCCGTCACGCCCAACGGCAAGGTGGACCGCCGGGCCCTGCCCGCTCCCGACTTCGCCGGACGCGCGTCGGAGACGGCGCCCGAGAGCGAGACCGAGAAGGTGTTGTGCGCGCTGTTCGCCGAGATCCTCGGCGTCGACCGGGTCGGCGTCGACGACGCCTTCCACGACCTGGGCGGCAGTTCGGCGCTGGCCATGCGGCTCATCGCGCGCATCCGCGAGGAGCTGGGCGCGGACCTGCCCATCCGGCAGCTGTTCTCCTCGCCCACGCCCGCGGGGGTCGCCCGGGTGCTGGCCGCGAAGTCGCGTCCCGCGCTGGAGGCCGTCCAGCGGCCGGACCGGGTGCCGCTCACCGCCCGGCAGCTGCGCGCCTGGCTGCTGGCCCGTCCCGGGGAGGTGAGCGCCGGTCTGCACGTGTCGGTCGCGTTGCGCCTGCGCGGCCGGTTGGACGTGCCCGCGCTGCGGGCCGCGCTCGGCGACGTCGCGGCCCGGCACGAGATACTCCGGACGACCTTCCCGGGACACGCGCAGAACGTCCACCAGCACGTCCACGACACCGCGGCCGTTTCGCTGACCCCGGTCCCGGCCGCCGAGGAGGACCTGCCCGCGTTGCTCGCCGAGCGGCGCGAGCGGCCCTTCGACCTCACCCGCGACCTGCCGTGGCGAGGCGACCTGTTCGAACTGTCGGAGAAGGAGTACGTGTTCTCGCTGACGGTGCACCGCATCGCCGCCGACGACGACTCGATGGACGTGTTCTTCCGTGACCTGGCCGCCGCGTACGGCGCGCGGCGCGCCGGCCGCGTCCCGGAGCGGGCGCCCCTGGCCCTGCAGTTCGCCGACTACGCGATCTGGGAGCGGCGGCTGCTCGACGCAGGGCGCGAGCAGGACAGCCTGGTCAACGACCAGCTCGTCTTCTGGCGGAACCACCTGACCGGCATCGACGGCGAGACGGTGCTCCCGTTCGACCACCCGCGCCCCGCCGTCCCGTCACGCCGGGCCGGCACGGTCGCCGTACGGCTGGACGCCGGCCCGCACGCCCGGCTGACGCAGGCGGTGGACACGGCCGGCGCGGACCCGCTCCAGGCGGTGCACGCCGCGCTCGCCATGCTGCTGGCCGCGTCCGGCGCGGACGCCGACCTGGTGATCGGCACGACGCTGCCGCGCGACGAGGACCTGATCGACCTGGAGCCGATGATCGGCCCGTTCGCCCGGCCGTTCCCGGTGCGTACGGACGTCTCGGCCGACCCGACCTTCCTGGAGGTCGTCGCCCGCGTGCAGGAGACCGTCCGGGAGGCGCGCCAGCACCTGGACGTGCCCTTCGAGAAGATCGTCGAGCTGCTGGACCTGCCCGCCTCGCTCTCCCGCCACCCCGTGTTCCAGGTGGGACTGGAGGTGAGCGAGGAGGACGCCGGCGCGTGGGACGCGGCGGAACTGCCCGCCCTGCGCACCGAGGCCGTACCCGGCGGGGACGAGGCCGTCGAGCTGGACCTGGCGTTCAGGCTCACCGAGCGCCGCGACGAGGACGACCACGAGGACGGCATCGAGGGCACCCTGCGCTACGCCGCCGACCTGTTCGACCGGGCCACGGCCGAGTCGCTGGCACGGCGGCTGGTGCGCGTCCTGGAACAGGTGGCCGAGGACCCCCACCGGCGCGTCAGCGACCTGGACCTCCTGCTGGACGACGCCGAACGCGAACGTCCGGCCGAGGCCCCCGCGGTGTGGTCCGGGCCCGTGCCCCCGGCGGTCGCCGGACTGGACGGCCCGCTCGGCGCGCTCGTGCTCGACGACCTGCTGCGTCCCGTCGTCCCCGGGGCAGTCGGAGAGCTCTACGTCACCGGCCCGGCCGTGGACGCGGGCCCGGCCGGCCAGGGGACGGCCTGTCCGTTCGGGCCCGAGGGACGCCGGATGTTGCGTACGGGCTCGCTCGCCCGCTGGTCCGCCTCCGGCGCGCTGACCGTGCTCGGCGAGCGGCGGCGGTCGAGCGCCGCGGCGCGGACCGGCGTGGGCGACTTCGTGCTGCTGCTGCCGCTGCGCCCCGGCGGTGACCGTCCGCCGCTGTTCTGCGTCCACGCGAGCGGGGGCCTGAGCTGGAACTACGGGCCGCTGCTGCGGCACCTCCCGTCGAACCAGCCGGTCTACGGAGTGCAGGCGCGCGGCCTGGCCCGTACCGAACCCCTGCCCGGCGGCGTCGAGGAGATGGCGGCCGACTACGTCGAGCAGATCCGCGCCGTGCAGCCGGCCGGGCCGTACCACCTTCTCGGCTGGTCGCTCGGCGGGCGGATCGCGCAGGCGATGGCCCGGTTGCTGGCGGCGGAGGGGGCGGAGGTCGGCCTGCTCGCCCTGCTCGACGCCTATCCCACGTACATGGGCAAGAAGGGGCGCGGCGACGGGCGCGACCAGGAGGCGCTGAACAAGCTGACCGAGCGGGACGTGGAGCTGGCCGCCGGACTCGTCCAGGGGGCCGGCGCCCGGTCGCGGCTGAAGGAGGTCATGCGGAACCTCTCCGACGTCGGGCCGCGGCACTCCGCCCAGAGCTTCGGCGGCGACATCCTGCTCCTCATCGCCGCGCGGGACCGTCCCCCGCATCTGCCCGTGGCGGACGCGAAGGACATCTGGAAGCCCCTGACCAGCGGGACCGTGGAGTCCCACGAGATCCCGGCCGACCACACCGAGATGATGCAGCCCGCGGCGCTGGCCCAGATCGGGGCCATCGTCGCCGACAAGCTCCGGCCCAGGCCGGAGCGGGAGAGGACACAACGATGACCAATCCGTTCGACAACGAGGACGGCAGCTTCTTCGTGCTGGTCAACGACGAGGGCCAGCATTCGCTCTGGCCCGCCTTCGCCGAGGTGCCGGCCGGCTGGACCCGCGTCCACGGCGAGGCCACCCGTCAGGAATGCCTCACGTACGTGGAGCAGAACTGGACGGACCTGCGGCCCAAGAGCCTCATCGCGGAAGCCGGCCGGTGAGCGACGACGTCCAGCCGCTCAAGGCGGGCAGTTGGACGAGTTCGGCATGGCCGGCCTGAGGCGAAAGGAACTGTGGCGTGTTCGAGGAGATCAACGTTGTCCTGGCCCTGGAGATCCACCAAAGGGAGCGATTCGATCCGGTGCCACAGCTCCTTTCCCTGATGGGCGAGGGCCCCATGACCGAGCTGGGCGCCGAGGAGTCCCCCGGCGGCCGGACCGCGTGGCTGGCCACCGGGTACGACGAGGTCCGGCAGGTTCTCGGCTCGGACAAGTTCAGCTCCCGGCTGCTCTTCGGCGGGACCGCGGCCGGCTTCACCTGGCCCGGCTTCCTCACGCAGTACGACCCGCCCGAGCACACGCGACTGCGCCGGACGGTGGCGCCCGCGTTCGCCGCCCGGCGGATGCAGCGCTTCCGGCCGCAGGTCGAGCGGATCGTCGAGGCCACCCTGGACGACATCGAGGCCGTCGGCGGCCCGGTGGACTTCGTCCCGCGCTTCGGCTGGTCCGTGGCGACGACGGCGACCTGCGACTTCCTCGGCGTTCCGCGTGACGACCAGGCCGACCTGTCGCGCAGCCTGCACGCCAGCCGCACCGAACGGACGGGCCGGCGGCGCGTGGCGGCGGGCAACAAGTTCATGACGTACATGCACCAGATCGCGGCCCGCGCGCGCCGCGATCCCGGTGACGACATGTTCGGCGTCGTGGTGCGCGAGCACGGCGACGAGATCACCGACGCCGAGCTGACGGGGGTGGCCGCGTTCGTCATGGGCGCGGGCGCCGACCAGGTGGCCCGCTTCCTCGCGGCGGGCGCGTGGCTGATGGCCGAGGCTCCCGAGCGGTTCGCCCCGCTCAGGGAGAAGCCGGACGCCGTCCCGGACTGGCTGGAGGAGATGGTGCGCTACCTCACCACCGACGAGAAGACCCACCCGCGCGTCGCGCTGGAGGACGTACGCGTCGGCGACCGCCTCGTCAGGGCGGGCGACACCGTCACGTGTTCCCTGCTGGCCGCCAACCGCCGGAACTTCCCGGGCCCGGAGGACCGGCTGGACCTCGCCCGGGAGCGGCCGCCGCATCTCGCGTTCGGGCACGGCATCCATCACTGTCTCGGCAGACCGCTGGCCGAGCTGGTGTTCCGGGTGGCGATCCCGGCCCTGGCGACCCGCTTTCCCACGCTGAGGATGGCCGAGCCGGACCGCGCGATCAGACTGGGGCCGCCGCCGTTCGCCGTGGAGGCCCTGCCGCTCGACTGGTAGCGCCGGAAGAGGAGGAAAACGATGGTGCTTCCCCTGCCGCATCAGCGGCTCGGGCTCGATCCGGTGCCGGAGTACGACGATCTGCGGAAGGACGGCCCGGTGCACGAGTACGACACCGAGCCGGGCATGGACGGCCGCAAGCAGTGGCTGGTCACCGGGTACGACGAGGTCCGGGAGATCCTCGCCGACCACGCCCGGTTCAGTTCGATGCGGCCGGTCGACGACGAGGCGGACCGGGCCCTGTTGCCGGGCATCCTCCAGGCCTACGACCCGCCCGATCACACCCGGCTGCGCAGGACCGTGGCCCCGGCGTACTCGGCCCGGCGGATGGAACGGCTGCGGCCCCGCATCGAGGAGATCGTCGAGGACTGCCTGGACGGCTTCGAGAGCGTGGGGTCGCCGGTCGACTTCGTCCGCCACGCCGCCTGGCCGATCCCCGCGCTCATCGCCTGCGAGTTCCTGGGTGTCCCGCGCGACGACCAGGCCGAGTTGTCGCGGATGATCCGGGACAGCCGGGAGAGCCGGCTCGCCAGGCAGCGCACCTCGTCGGGGCTGGGCGTCGTCAACTACACGCAGAGGCTGGCCGCCCGTAAACGCCGCGATCCCGGCGAAGGGATGATCGGCGTCATCGTGCGCGAGCACGGGGACGAGCTCACCGACGAGGAGCTGGCCGGGCTCGCCGAAGGAAACCTGATCATGGCGGCCGAGCAGATGGCCGCCCAGCTCGCGATCGCCGTGCTGCTCCTGGTCACCCATCCCGCCCAGATGGCGTTGCTCCGCGAGCGTCCCGAGCTCGTGGACGGCGCGGCCGAGGAGGTGATCCGCCACGCCTCGATCGTCGAGGCCCCGGCGCCCCGGGTCGCGCTCGCCGTCCTGCGCGTGGCCGGGCACGACATCCGTGCCGGCGAGGTCGTGACGTGTTCGCTCCTGGCCACCAACCGGGCGCGGGGGGAGCGGTTCGACATCACCCGGCAGAACGCCGGGCACCTGGCGTTCGGGCACGGCATCCACCACTGCGTCGGGGCGCCGCTGGCCAGGCTCCAGCTGCGGGTGGCGCTGCCGGCCGTGGTGCGCCGGTTCCCGGCGTTGCGGCTGGCGGTCCCGGAGGAGGACCTGCGGTTCAAGCCGGGCAGACCGGCGCCCTTCGCGGTGGAGGAGCTTCCCCTTGAGTGGTGACGACTCGCGGCCGATCCACATCCGCCGCCAGGGCTTCGACCCGGCGGACGAACTGCGCGCCGCCGGACCATTGAGGAAGATCTCCATCGGCTCCGGCGCGGAGGCCACCTCCACCTGGCTGGCCGCCGGGCACGCCGTCGTACGGCAGGTGCTCGGCGACCACCGACGGTTCAGCACCCGGCGCCGCATAGACCGGCGGGACGAGGTCGGCGGGAAGGGCCTGTTCCGGCCGCGCGAGCTGGTCGGCAACCTGATGGACTACGACCCGCCCGAGCACACCCGGCTCCGGCAGTTGCTGACCCCGGGATTCACCCAGCACCGGATGCGGCGCATGGCCCCGGCCGTCGAACAGATCGTGACGGAACGTCTCGACGCCATGGCGCTGGCCGGATCCCCCGCGGACCTGGTCGAGCTGTCCGCCGACGAGGTGCCCGGGGCCGTGTTGTGCGAGCTGATCGGGGTGCCCAGGGACGACCGCGCCATGTTCCTGCGGCTGTGTCACCGGCATCTCGACGCCTCGCTGAGCGGACGGCAGCGGGCCTCCGCCGGCGAGGCGTTCTCCCGCTACCTCGTCGCCATGGTGGCCAGGGAACGCAAGGACCCGGGCGAAGGGCTCATCGGAACGGTCGTCGCCGAGCACGGCGACACGATCACGGACGAGGAGCTGCGGGGCGTCTGCGTGACCATGGTCCTGGCCGGGGACGACAACGTCTCCGGCATGCTCGGGCTGGGCGTGCTGGCGCTGCTGCGCCACCCCGAGCAGATCTCCGCGTTGCGGGGCGACGACCAGGCGGCGGACCGGGTGGTGGAGGAGCTGCTCAGGTACCTGACGGTCCCGTACGCGCCGACACCCCGCAACGCCATGGAGGACGTCGTCGTCGCGGGCCAGGTGATCAAGGAGGGGGAGACCGTCCTGTGCTCGCTCCCCATGGCCAACCGCGATCCCGTTCTGCTGTCCGGCGCGGACCGCCTCGACGTCACACGCCAGCCCGTCCCGCACGTCGCGTTCGGGCACGGCGTCCACCACTGCCTGGGGTCCGCGCTGGTCCACCGCGACCTCAAGACGGCCCTCACCGCCCTGTGGCGGCGTTTCCCCACGCTGAGGCTGGCCGATCCCGCCCAGGAGACCATGTTCAGGACGAGCACCCCCGCGTACGGGCTGAGCAGCCTGATGGTCGCCTGGTGAGCACGCCCGGCGGCCGCGGATGGACGCCTTGAGGCCCTGAGGAAGATGGCGCACGATGGTGAGCTGTCACCGCCACATCGGCGCCTGTGCGGGACGTTCGTCCCGGCGGATCGGCCGCCCGTTCCCGGCGTCGCGCGGGCCCTTCCCTTTCGCGAAGAGGCCGGACGAGGCAACGGCGGAGATCGAGTGACGACTTGTCGTGTCGCGCGTTTCCAGACAATCGATCGATAGGTGGTGGAGATGTCGGTGGAAGAGTTCGACGTGGTGGTGGCGGGAGGCGGCCCGTCCGGCTCGACCGTGGCCGCGCTGGTGGCCATGCAGGGGCATCGTGTGCTGCTGGTGGAGAAGGAGGTCTTCCCCCGCTACCAGATCGGCGAGTCGCTGCTGCCCTCCACGGTCCACGGCGTGTGCCGGATGCTCGGCGTCGCGGACGAGCTGGCGGCGGCCGGTTTCCCGGTGAAGCGGGGCGGCACGTTCCGCTGGGGCGCCCGCCCTGAGCCGTGGACGTTCTCCTTCGCCGTCTCCCCCCGGATGACCGGCCCGACGTCGTTCGCCTACCAGGTGGAACGGGCGCGCTTCGACGAGATCCTGCTGAACAACGCCAAACGTAAGGGCGTCGAGGTGCGCGAGGGCTGCTCGGTCACCGGCGTCGTCGAAGAGGGCGAGCGCGTCACCGGACTGCGGTACACCGACCCCGACGGCGGCGCGCACGAGGTGCGCGCCCGGTTCGTGATCGACGCCTCGGGCAACAAGAGCCGGCTGTACTCCAACGTCGGCGGCAGCCGGAACTATTCGGAGTTCTTCCGCAACGTGGCGCTGTTCGGCTACTTCGAGAACGGAAAACGGCTGCCGGAGCCGTACTCGGGCAACATCCTGAGCGTCGCCTTCGACAGCGGCTGGTTCTGGTACATCCCGCTGAGCGACACGCTGACCAGCGTCGGCGCGGTGGTACGCCGCGACATGGCGGAGAAGATCCAGGGCGACCGGGAGAAGGCGTACGACGCGCTGATCGCCGAATGCCCGCTGATCTCCGAATACCTCTCGCAAGCACGCCGGGTGACCACCGGCCGGTACGGCGAACTGCGGGTGCGCAAGGACTACTCCTATCACCAGACCACTTTCTGGCGGCCGGGAATGGTGCTGGTCGGCGACGCCGCGTGCTTCGTGGACCCGGTGTTCTCCTCGGGCGTCCATCTGGCGACCTACAGCGGGTTGCTCGCGGCCCGTTCGCTCAACAGCGTGCTCGCCGGCGACCTGGACGAGAAGACCGCCCTGACCGAGTTCGAGGCCCGGTACCGCCGCGAGTACGGCGTGTTCTACGAGTTCCTCGTCTCCTTCTACGAGATGAACGTGAACGAGGAGTCGTACTTCTGGCACGCCAAGAAGGTCACGAACAACGAGCACACCGAGCTGGAGTCGTTCGTGGAGCTGATCGGCGGGGTGTCGTCCGGGGAGGCGGCGCTGACGGCGTCGGGCCGGATCGCCGAGCGCAGCGCCGAGTTCGCCGCGGCGGTGGACCGGATGGCCGGCAGCGACGACGGTGACATGGTGCCGCTGTTCAAGTCGCAGGTGGTCAAGCAGGTGATGCTGGAGGGCGGCCAGGTGCAGCTGAGGGCCGCGCTCGGCGAGGGGGCCGAGCCCGAGGAGCCGCTGTTCCCCGGCGGGCTGGTGACCTCGCCCGACGGCATGAAATGGCTGCCCTACCGTCCCGCGTAAGGCTCTCCCGGGCGGCGCGGCCCGCCCGACCGGTCACCGTTGCGAAGGGGTTCCACTCGGCATGGATCACGGCATCGACGAGGTCGCACCCGGCGTGGAGCCGACGGCGAACTACATGAGAAGAACACACTGCGATCCGCACGAGGACATGTTCGCCCTCAGGAAGCACGGCGGGCTGGTCCGGATCGTCGGGAACGCGGCCACGCAGATGGGCGCCGGCCACGTCTGGCAGGCCATGGGCTACCACGTCGTGCGCAGGATACTCGGCGACCACGAGAACTTCTCGACGCGGCGCCGGCTGACCGACGCGGAGCCGATCAGCGGCGAAGGGGTGCCCATCCCGCAGGAGCTCGTCGGGCAGATCTCGACCTACGACCCGCCCGAGCACACCCGCCTGCGGCGGATGTTGACGCCGGAGTTCACCGTCCAGCGGATCCGCCGGCTGGAACCCGCGATCCAAGAACTCATCGACGACCGCCTCGACGCGCTGGAGGCCGAGGGACCGCCCGCGGACGTCCAGGGGCTGTTCGCCGACCCGGTCGGCGGAGGCGTCCTGTGCGAGCTGCTCGGCATCCCGCGCGACGACCGGAACGAGTTCATGCGGCGCGTCCGGCAGAACGTCGACCTCAGCCGCCGGTTCAAGGCCAGGGCGGCCGACAGCGCCGCGTTCAACCGGTACCTGAACAGCCTCATCACCCGGCAGCGGCAGGACCCCGACGAGGGGTTCATCGGCATGCTCGTCCGGCGACACGGCGCGGAGATCACGGACGAGGAGCTGAAGGGCGTCTGCATCGCGCTGCTCCTCGGCGGTGTCGAGACCGTCGCGGGGATGATCGGGTTCGGCGTCCTCGCGCTCTTCGAGCAGCCCGGCCAGAGGCGGCTGCTCCTCGCCGGCCGCGAGGAGGCGGACCGCGTGGTCGCCGAACTGGTGCGTTACCTGTCGGCCGTGCAGCAGCCGACTCCGCGGATGGCCGTCAGGGACGTGGTCGTCGACGGACAGCTGATCAGGGCGGGGGAGAACGTCCTGTGCTCGCTGCTCATGGCCAACCGGGACGAGGCGCTGACGCCGGATCCCAACGTCCTCGACGCGAACCGCGCCCCGGTCCCGCACCTCGGATTCGGGCACGGCATCCACTACTGCGTCGGCGCGGCGGTGGCGAGGGCGGTGCTGCGCATGGCCTACCAGTCCCTGTGGCGGCGCTTCCCCGGGCTGCGCCTGGCCGTGCCCGTCGAGGACGTGAAGTTCCGGAACGCGTTCATCGACAGCCCCGATCAGTTGCCGGTCACCTGGTAGCCGGCGGCAGACGTCCTGTTCGACGGCTCATGTGAGGGATGGTGGGAGATGTCGGTGGAAGAGTTCGACGTGGTGGTGGCGGGAGGCGGCCCGGCCGGGTCGACCGTGGCCGCGCTGGTGGCCATGCGAGGGCATCGTGTGCTGCTGGTGGAGAGGGAGGTCTTCCCCCGCTACCAGGTCGGCGAGTCGCTGCTGCCGTCCACGGTCCACGGCGTGTGCCGGATGCTCGGCGTCACGGACGAGCTGGCGGCGGCCGACTTCCGGGTGAAGCGGGGCGGCACGTTCCGCTGGGGCGCCCGCCCTGAGCCGTGGACGTTCTCCTACGCCGCCTCCGCCCGGCTGACCGGCCCGGCCTCGTTCGCCTACCAGGTGGAACGGGCGCGCTTCGACGAGATCCTGCTGAACAACGCCAAACGCAAGGGCGTCGAGGTGCGCGAGGGCTGCCCGGTCACCGGCGTCGTCGAAGAGGACGGACGGGTCACGGGGTTGCGGTACACCGGCCCCGACGGCGGTGACCACGAGGTGCGCGCCCGGTTCGTGATCGACGCCGCGGGCCACGAGAGCGGCCTGTCCGCCGGCGGCACGCGGAAGCACTCCGACGTCTTCCCCGGGGTGGCGCTGTTCGGCTACTTCGGCGCCGGCAAACGGCTCCCGGACCCCCACTCGGGCAACATCCTGACCGTCGCCTTCGACAGCGGCTGGTTCTGGTACGTCCCGCTGACCGGCGGGCTGACCAGCGTCGGCGTGGTGGTGCGCCGGGACCTGGCGGCGAAGGTCGAGGGCGACCGGGAGAAGGCGTTCAGGGCGTTGATCGACGAATGCCCGCCGATCGCGGAGCTGCTGTCGGAGGCCATGCGCGTGACGGCCGGCAAGTACGGGAAGTTGCGGATCCGCGAGGACTACTCCTATCACCAGAGCACTTTCTGGCGGCCGGGGATGATGCTGGTCGGCGACGCCGCGTGTTCCATGGACCCGGTGTTCTCCTCCGGGGTGCACCTGGCGACCTACGGCGGGTTGCTCGCGGCCCGTTCGATCAACAGCGTGCTCGCCGGCGACCTGGACGAGAAGACCGCCCTGACGGAGTTCGAGGCGAGATACCGCCGCGAGTACGAGGTGTTCCGCGAATTCCTCACGTCCTTCTACGAGATGGACGCGAACGAGGAGTCGTATTTCCGGCACGCCAAGAAGGTCACCGACAACGAGCACTCCGAGCTGGAGTCGTTCGCCGACCTGGTCGGCGGGGTGTCGTCCGGCGAGGCGGCGCTGACGGCGCCGGACGGGCCGGACGCCGCGCCCGAGACGCCGCTGTTGGCGGGCGGGCCGGCGGCCTCGCCCGACGGGATGACCTGGATGCCCCACCACCCGGCCTGACGGACGGCCCATTCGCCGATGGCCGTGGCACCGCCGTGGCCGGCCCGAACGAACGAGAGGATGCTCGATGAACGGGATCTGCTGGATCGCCTCCTACCCCAAGGCGGGGAACCACTGGCTCAGGTGCATGCTGACGTCGTACATGACGGGTGCGCCGGTGGAGACGTGGCCGGGTATCCAGGCCGGGGTGCCGCACCTCGAAGGGCTGCTGCGGGACGGCGAGGCGCCCGCCGTCGATCCGGACGGCCCGGTGCTGGTGGCGACGCATCTCACCGCCGACCGTCCGGTGTTGCGGTTCTACCGTGAATCGACGGTCAAGGTCGTCTGCCTCATCCGCAATCCCCGCGACACGATGCTCAGCCTGATGCGGATGAAGGGGATCTCGCCGGAGGACCTGGAGGCCGGCCGGAAGGTCGCTACGGAGTTCATCGCGGACGAGGGCTTCGGGTCCGTACGCATCTGGGCGGGCGAGGGGTCGTGGCCGGAGAACATCCGTAGCTGGACGGAGAGGGTGAAGGAGAGTTTCCCGCGGGCGGCCGTCCTGCCGGTGCGGTACGAGGACCTGCGTACCGATCCGGAGGCGGAGTTGTGGAACGTGGTGAAGTTCCTGGAGCTGGGCGGCCCGGAGAAGGTGGCCGACGCCGTGGCGAACTGCACGCTGGAGCGGATGCGGGAGATGGAGGAACGCAGCAAGCGGCTCGGCCTGCCGACGACCGGGGTGATGACTCGCGAGGGCAAGCGGTTGCCGTTCGTGGGCGAGGGCGGGCAGCGGAAGTCGCTGAGTTTCCTGGGCGACGACATCGAGAAGGCGTACCAGGACCTCATCCACGGCGAGTCCGACTTCGCCTACTACGCCAACCTGTACGGCTACGCGGAATGACTCCCGTCGGGTGATCGAGCACGGCCGGAGCCTACGGAACAGGGGATGCGAGATGCGGGTGTTGTTGTCGTCGCGCGGAAGCCGCGGAGACGTCGAACCGCTGGTGGCACTGGCGGTGCGGTTACGGGCACTCGGCGCGGAGGCGATCGTGTGCGCGCCGCCGGACCACGCCGAGCGGCTGGCCGAGGCCGGCGTGCAGGTGGCGCCGGTCGGCCGGCCGGAACGCGAGCCGGCGGCCGGGTCGGCGCCGCCGTCGCCAGGGAACGCGCCGCGCTACGCGGCCGAGGTGATCGCGGCGCAGTTCGACGAGGTTCCGGCGGTCGCCGAGGGGTGCGACGCGGTGGTGGCGACCGGCGTGTTGTCCGTCGCGGTCGGCGTGCGGTCGGTGGCCGAGAAGCTGGGCATCCCCTACTTCTACGCCGCCTACTGCCCGATCTATCTGCCGTCGCCCCACTACCCGCCGCCGCCGCCCCTGGGCGGGTGGCCCGTCCAGGACACGGCCGACAACCGGGCGTTGTGGGACCGGAACAACCAGGGGGCCCACCGGCGGTTCGGTGAGGCGCTCAACACCCGGCGGGCCTCGATCGGCCTGCCGCCGGTCGAGGACATCTACGCCTACGCCTTCACCGGCCACCCCTGGCTGGCGGCGGACCCGGTCCTGGCCCCGCTGCAGCCGACGGACCTCGACGTCGTGCAGACCGGCGCGTGGATCCTGCCCGACGAACGGCCGCTCTCGCCCGAGCTGGAGGCGTTCCTGGACGCCGGCCCGCCGCCGGTGTACGTGGGCTTCGGCAGCGGCCCCGCACGCGTCGACGCCGCCCGGGTGGCCGTCGAGGCGATCCGGGCGCAGGGCCGCCGGGTGCTGCTCGCCCGCGGCTGGGCCGGCCTGGCCCCGATCGACGACCGGGGCGACTGCTTCGCCCTCGGCGAGGTGAACCATCAGGCGCTGTTCCGCCGGGTGGCCGCCGTCGTCCACGGTGGCGGCGCGGGCACGACCACCACGGCCGCCCGGGCCGGCGCGCCCCAGGTCGTGGTGCCTCAGATGACGGACCAGCCGTACTTCGCCGAGCGGGTGGCGTACCTGGGCGTCGGGGCGGCGCACGACGGCCCGGACCCGACCTTCGACTCCCTGTCGGCCGCGCTCGCGACGGCCCTGGACCCCGAAACCCGCGCACGAGCGACCGCCGTGGCCGGCACGATCCGCGCCGACGGCGCGACCGTGGCCGCGGAACTGCTGCTCGACGTGGCCGGCCGGGGAACACCGGCTGTTTCCGGCACCTCCGCCACGCCGTAGGACCCACTGAGAACGATCACGGCGCAGGAGACAGGGAGAGAGTGGCGATGGATTCCAAGACCGTAAGCAGTGAGCTGAAGCTGGGGGAGATGGGCACGGCGTGGCTCTCCGGGCTCGACGAGCTCGGCCCCCCTCCCGAGCCGGTACGGCTGCCGCGCGGCGACGAGGCGCATGATCTCCTGCGGCGGTTGCAGGTGCCCGAGCTGGACGCCAAGGAGATCGTGGAGGCCGCCCCCGACCCGGATCGCGACCCGGTCCTGTGGTGGCTGCTGGAGCGGGCCCACCACGAGATCGTCCGGCACATGGGCGACTTCGGGGCGAAGCTGCGCGGCGGGCCGCCCCTGCCGTACGAGGGCGGCGCCACCGCGCGCTACTTCCACGTGTACGTCTTCCTCGCGACGATCCCGGCGGTACGCCGTTTCCATGCGAGCCGGGACATCCCCGACGCGACCTCCTGGGAGACCCTGGCGCAACTGGGGGAGATGGTCGCCGTCCACCGCCGCAAGTACGGCGAGGGCGGCATGAACTCGCAGTGGTGGCTCACCTATCACCTGCGCGGCATCGTCTACCGGCTCGGCCGCCTGGAGTTCAGCCTGGCCACCGGCGGCGACGGAACACCCCTGCTCGGCATGCACATCCCCGAGACGGGCGGACCGCTGCTGCCCGACGTGTACGGGGACTCGATGCGTCGTGCCCGCCCGTTCTTCGACCGGCACTTCCCCGAGCACGGCGCCCGGGCGGCGACCGGCACGTCGTGGCTGCTCGATCCGCAACTGGCGGAGTACCTCACCGACAAGTCCCACATCATGCAGCTCAGACGGGACTGGACGCTCACCGAGGCCGAGCCCAGGGACGGGGACGACTCGATCCTTGAGTTCGTGTTCCGCTACAACGGCCAGCCGCTGGACGAGCTGCCGCAGCGCTCCTCGCTGGAGAGGGCGGTGGTCGCCCACCTGAAGGCGGGGCGGCACTGGCAGGAGTGGACCGGCCGCATCGAGCTCCCGTAGGGGGTGCGGGCAGGCCGGTGACGAGCGCGTCCGCCCGCCGCCTTCGTACGGCGGCGGTGTTCGCCGTGGTGGGTCCCGCCCCGGCACGGCACGGGCGGGACCTCCGCGATCCCGGGGCCAGAGCCTCGCGCGCCCGAGCACGAACACGCCGGCGTGCCTCCGCGCCCGAGCACGTACGCGCCGGCCTGCCTCCGCGCCCGAGCCCGCGCGCGGCGGTGGCCGGCGGCGGGCCTGTCCAGACCGCCCCCGTTGCAACGGGACAACGCCGTCACCAAACTGATCGATATGCTGCAAAATCCTGACCAGGCCCGGTTGCTGGCAATATCCCCGCATTTAGACGACGCGGTCCTTTCCGTCGGAGCCGGCCTGGCTCAAGCGGCGCAGGACGGCGCGGAGGTGACCGTGTTCACGGTCTTCGCCGGAATCGCGGAACCGCCTTTCTCCTCGGTGGCGGCGGAATTCCACGCGAGCTGGGGGCTCTCCCCGGATCAGAACGCCCCGCAATATCGCCGGAGCGAGGACATCGCCGCTCTCGACCATCTGGGCGTGAATCACCGGCACGGCCGATTCCTCGACGCCATTTATCGCAGGTCGCCGGACGGCCGGTGGCTGGTGGACCGCGGTGAAAGGCCCGTGGTCCACCCGCAGCCGCCGGACAGCAACAATGAACTCGTTTCCGCGGCCAAGGACGACATCAAATCGCTCATCGAGGAATACGATCCGACCTTGCTCGTCACGTGCGTGGCCGTCGGCAATCACGTGGACCACGAGATCACCCGGGACGCCGCGCTCCTCGCCGCGGAGGAGACGGGCGTCCCGATCAGGTTGTGGCAGGACCTTCCCTACGCCGCGGACATGTCAAGCATGCCCGACCTGCCGAACGGCCTCCAGCTCGGCCCTCCCGTCCTCGGTTTCGTCGAGGAAGAGGCGCGGGAGCGGAAGTTCCAGGCGGTGAAGCACTACGCGTCGCAGTTGCCGATGCTCAACGGCGGCAGGCGGGACCTGTTCACCAAACTGGATGAGCTCGCCCGGAAGATGTCACCGGACGGCAGGTACAGCGAGACGACCTGGCCGGTCATCCGCCCCGAATAACCATTCGCTGATCGGCGCAGAAACGAATTCTCCGGGCGGGCCGGGGCGTCATCCTGGACGTTGGACACGATTCGGGACGACTGCGATCGTGGTGGCAGCAGTCATTCGATCGTGAGGAGCGGAAGTGACCGAGGAACGCCTCTTTCTCCGGCCCAACGCCATTGTCGAGCCTTTGGTGGACAGCTTTTACGCCTCGCTGTACATGACGGCTCCTGTGCCGGCCACCATGAATCTCGCTTTCCGCCAGATTCCGCTGCTGGACTCTTATCTGCTGGCCCCGGACCTGCATTACTCGGGCAGCCGTAACCCGAAGTTCCGCGGCGGATTCTTCGTCGGCGTCGAGGAGCGTCGGAAGGACGAGGTCGAGGCGCTGCTCGCCGCCATCCGGCGGGACCGTGCGGACCTGATCCGGTTCGCCGAGGCGATCGCCGAGGCCGAGAAGATCGTCCGGGAGGGCGCGACCGGTTACGACCTCAGGCCGCTCTACCCGAAGCTGCCCCCCGAGCTGTCGGGCCTGGTGGAGATCGCCTACGACACCAACAACGAAGCCTCGCTGCACTTCCAGGAGCCGCTGGTCTACAAGAGCAAGGCGTACGCCGAGGAGCGCCAGTCGGTGCAGCTCTCGGTGGAGACGGGGATCGAACGGCCCTTCGTGATGAGCACCCCGCGGCTGTCCTCGCCCGACGTGCTCGAACTGCCCATCCCGTTCCGGCACCCGGGCCTGGAGGAGCTCTTCCTGTCCAGGATCCGGCCCACCACGCCGGCCGCGCTGCGTGAGGCCCTGGAGCTCGGCGACGCGGAGGCGGCCCGGCTCTCCGGCCTGCTGGTCCCGGAGCCGGCGCTCGCCGCCGACCGCCACGTCGCGGCCGGGGCCCGGATCCGTTACTGGGGGCACGCCTGCCTGCTCATGCAGACGCCGGAGGTGTCCGTCATGACGGATCCGTTCATCAGCGCGGACACCGGCGCGACCGGCCGGTACACCTACAACGACCTGCCCGACCACCTCGACTACGTGCTCATCACCCACGGGCATTCCGACCATCTCGTGCCCGAGACCCTGCTGCAACTGCGCGGCCGGGTGGGCACGTTCGTGGTGCCGCGAACCTCGCGCGGCAACCTGTGCGACCCCTCGCTGGCGCTCTACCTCAAGAGCTTCGGGCTGCCCGCCGTCGAGGTGGACGACTTCGACGAGATCACGTTCCCCGGCGGGAAGATCGTCGCGACTCCGTTCTTCGGTGAGCACGCCGATCTCGACATCCGCGCCAAGGCGACGTACTGGATCAGCCTCGGCGGGAAGTCGATCTACGTGGGCGCGGACTCCTCCGGCCTCGACCCGATGCTCTATCGCTACGTCCGCCGGCATCTCGGCACGGTCGACATCGCCTTCCTCGGCATGGAGTGCGACGGCGCCCCGCTGAACTGGCAGTACCAGCCGCTCCTCACCAACCCGATCCCGAAGAAGATGAGCGACAGCCGCAAGATGTCCGGCTCCAACGCGGAACAGGCGAGCGCGATCGTCACCGAGCTGGGCGCCGAAGAGGTGTACGTCTACGCCATGGGCGAGGAGAGCTGGCTCGGCCACGTCATGGCCACCAGCTACAACGAGGACTCCTACCAGCTCCAGCAGATCGCCGAGTTCGAGGAGTGGTGCTCGAACAAGGGCGTGAAGTCCGGCCACCTGCTCGACCAGCACGAATGGCACTGGTCGCAGCCCTGAGCCGCACCCCTGAGACGCGACCGCCGACCGGCCGCCGCGGGCGTCCACGCCGAGCCGGTGCCCTGGTTTAAAACATCGCACTCGAAGTCGCGAATTCCAGCAGCCCGCCAACAAGGGCAAGGAGTATTCGTGGCATCGAATTCGGCGTGCCGTACGGAAACCGCCAGGGATGCCCGGCTCCGGGTGTACGGTCCGCGCCCGGACGAGAGCACGGGGAATTTCGGGGCGTCGTCCATTTACCGGCCGTGGCGGAGAGAGATACCCGCGAAGTAGTTTGGTCTTATGAGTGATCAAATAGCGCGCGGCTCGGCGTGGACCGCCCGCGCGGACGTTCTGCTGGCCGCGGCGGGCGAAAGAGGCGTTCTGTGCGACATCTATGACGAGGAAGCCGCCGATATTTATCACGACTTGATGCAGGGCGGCACCTCGCAGGCACGGGAATTCACCACTCGCATTCCCGCCGGATCCGGGCCGATTCTGGAGCTCGCCGCCGGGTCGGGCCGGCTCACGTTCCCGCTCCTGGCCCTCGGCAGGAAGGTGACCGCCCTTGAGCTGTCGCCCGCGATGCTCGCCATTCTCCGCAGGCGGTTGGACGACGCTCCGGCGCGCCTTCGCGACCTGTGCACCCTGGTCCAGGGCGACATGAGCGCCTTCACACTGGACCGGCGCTTCGACGTGGTGGTGCTCGACCAGTCGATCACGCTCCTGGACGGCGCCGACAGACCCGGCCTGTACGCGTGCGTCCGTGAGCACCTGGAGCCCGGCGGGCGGCTCCTGCTCACCATGGCCGACTCGGACGCCGCCAAGGCCAAGTCGGTGGAGCGTTTCCAAGAGGTCTCGGGCATGAGCGGGCGGCCGTACGTGCTGCACGAGAGGTTGTCCGCGGCGGATGAGGTGCGCGAACTCACCATCTGCCCCGCCGACGAGACGGCGGATCCGTTCGTCGTCTGCACGACCCGCATCAGGCTTCTCCAGGTGGACCTGATCGCCAGGGAGCTCGAACAGGCCGGATTCGAGGTGATCGCGCGGACCCCGCTCGCGTTCGCCGGGGCCCGCCACAACGACGTGTTCCTGCTGGAGGCGGCGCGTCCCTCGTGAGCGGCCCCCTCCGTGCTCCCGCCGCGGCCGGAGGCGGGCGCCGGCGGCCGGGCCGGTGACCCGGGAAGCCTCCGGCTGAGCACGAGGGCCGGGAAAGGGGCCGAGGACCTTCACGCCAACGACCGGGAGCAGCATGGACACCCACGCGATCAAGAGTCTGATGACCGAGGCCGTCAACCAGCTCACGGCCCCCGCCCGGCCGATCGAGGCGCGGCACACCCCCAGGCGGCACATCTACCACCGTCAGGTCCGCTTCTCCGACATCGACGCCCACGGCCACGTCAACAACGTGCGCTTCCTGGAGTACCTGGAGGACGCCCGGATCGCCCTCTTCCTCGACTACCTCGACTACGCGGGCGAACCGCCGGCGGACCGCCACGGCCTGCCGACGGTGGGGGCGGTGATCGCGCGGCACGAGGTCGACTACCGCAGGCCGCTCAGGTTCCGGCACGGGTCCGTACGGATCGAGTCGTGGGTGACCAAGGTCAACCGGGTCAGCTGCGAGCTGGCCGCGGAGATCCGTTCGGACGAGGAGGTGTTCGCCGAGGCATGCTCCACGGTCGTGGCCTTCGACCCGCAGACCGCCAAGCCGCGGCGCTTCACCGTGCACGAACGCGCGTTCCTGGCTCTCTACCTGCCCTGACACGGTCGCCGTCCGGGAGGAGGACGGGGGCCGCGGCCGGAAAGTGTTCCCGCGCCGCGGCCACAGTCGAGAAGGGGCGGCCCGGGTCAGGGGAGACGCGCGGTGACGAGCTCGGCGAGCCGGGAGACACCCTCCACGATCAGTTCCGGCGTCAGCAGGCTGATCGACAGCCGGATCTGGTTGAACCCGCCCTTGCCGCCATAGAAGTGATGCATCGGGGTGAACAGCACGCCGTGGTCGCGGGCGGCGCGTTCCAGCAAGGCGTCGTCCACGACGAAGGGGACCGTGACGGTGATGAAGAAGCCGCCCGTCGGCGCGTTCCAGGTGACGCCGGGGCAGGCGCCGAGCCGGCTGTCGAGCTCGCCCAGCGCGAGGCGGAGGTTGCGCTGGTAGACGGCTGTCTCCCGGGCGTTGGCCTTGGCCAGGCTGAAGTCGTTGAGCAGCAGCTTTCCGGCGATCACCGCCTGGGCGATGGGCGAGGTGTTCACCGTGAGCATGCCCTTGAGCTTCGAGAGCTGGTCGGCGAGCAGGCCGCCCTCGTCGATGTGCTGGTCCGCCACGACGTAGCCGACCCGGGCGCCGGGCATGCCGCTCTTGGCGAAGGAGCCGAGGTAGACCACGGTCGCCGACCGGTCGAGGGCCTTCAGCGTCGGCAGCCGGTCCTGCCCGAAGAGCCCGTACGCGTTGTCCTCCAGGAGCAGGATGCCGTGGGCCGCGGCGACCTCCAGGAGGCGGTGGCGGGCGGGCGGGTCCATGCTGGTGCCGGTGGGGTTGGCGAAGTTGGGCGTCACGTAGCAGGCCCGGACCCGCATGCCCTGATCCCGCGCGCGTTTCAGCTGGTGGACCAGGTCGTCGAGGTCGATACCGTGCTCGGTGGACCGGACCGGCCACACGGGCGTGTCGGTGAGCAGCGCCGCCCCCGTCAGGCCGACGTAGGTCGGGGCGGGGGCGAGCAGGATGTCCCGTTCGCCCGCCCGCAGCGCGCGGAGCACCAGGAAGATGCCCTCCTGGAAGCCCACGGTGACGACCACGGACTCGGGGGCGGCGTCGATGTTCTCGTCCTCGGCGAGGTTGCGGGCGACGAGGTCGGTGATGACGCCCTTCGTGGTGCCGTACTGGAAGAGCGTGCGGGTGACCGCCGCCTCGTCCAGCTTCCGGTCGTGCCGGAGATGGTCGCAGAAGGCCTCGATGTAGTCGTGGACGAGACGTACGTCGAAAAACTCCTCGTACGGGCGGCCGGCCGCCATGGAAATGGCATCGGGATATCTGTCGGTCACCTCGTTCAGCAGGTTCATCGACGCGATGGCGGGATCGGTGAGCGAGCCGTGCAGCGTTTCCATGCTTAATTGAGTGGACAGCACGTTTGAGTCCATGATTCCCAGGATTTCGGTACGCCGTCGAGGTGTCAAGTTCCGTGGGGTTGTCCGGACGGCCGGGCCGGGGTTGAATCCGCCGCGGCCCCGGGGTGTCAAATTCGAAACCGTTGACGCGAAATCGGCCCGGCGACAATTCTGTGGACAGGCATCGAGGCTATTTCACGGAGGCATATCTTGACTCCAAGATCGACCATGCAGGATTTCGGGATCGACTATGTGGAAATGTATGTGGGAAATCTCGAGGTGGCCGCGTTCGGCTGGGTGGACAAATATGCCTTCGCCGTGGCCGGGTCGGGCGGATCGGCGGAGCACCGGAGCATCGCGCTGCGGCAGGGGCCGATGACCCTGGTCCTCGCCGAACCCACGTCGGACCGCCATCCGGCGGCGGCCTACCTCCAGACGCACGGCGACGGCGTCGCCGACATCGCGCTGCGCACCTCGGACGTGGCCGCCGCCTTCGAGGCCGCGGTACGTGCGGGAGCCGAACCCGTCCGCGAGCCGGAGCGGCACGAGGAGGCGTACGGGCCGGTCGTCACGGCCACCATCGGCGGTTTCGGCGACGTCGTGCACACCCTCGTCCAGCGTGACGGGCCGCCCGCGGGGCTGCCCCCGGGCTTCACCGCCGCGCCGGCCGCCGACGACCACGACCCGGGAGACGTGGACCTGCTCGGGATCGATCACTTCGCGGTCTGCGTGGACGCGGGCGACCTCGGCCCCACGGTCGCGTACTACGAGCGGGCGCTCGGCTTCCGGCAGATCTTCGAGGAGCACATCGTGGTCGGCGCTCAGGCCATGAACTCCACCGTCGTGCAGGACGCGTCGGGAGCGGTCACCCTGACCCTGCTCGAACCCGACCGGCGCGCCGACCCCGGCCAGATCGACGAGTTCGTCAAGGACCACCACGGGCCGGGCGTCCAGCACATCGCCTTCAACAGCGACGACGCGGTCCGTACCGTACGGGAGCTGTCCCGGCGCGGGGTGGAGTTCCTGAAGACCCCGGCGACCTACTACGACCTGCTCGGTGAACGGATCACGCTGCGGACGCACACCCTGGACGACCTGCGGGCGACGAACCTGCTCGCCGACGAGGACCACGGCGGCCAGATGTTCCAGATCTTCACCGCCTCCACCCATCCGCGCCGCACCCTCTTCTTCGAGATCATCGAGCGGCAGGGGGCGGAGACCTTCGGCAGCTCCAACATCAAGGCCCTGTACGAGGCCGTGGAACTGGAACGGACCGGGCAGAGCGAGCTCGGCCCCGCCCGGCGATGACGCACGTCTGCCTGGCCGACCTCGAACGGGCCGCCCGGGACGTCCTCCCCGGCGAGATCTGGGACTTCCTCGCCGGGGGCAGCGGCTCCGAGGCGTCCCTGGCGGCCAACCGCACCGCGCTCGAGCGCGTCTTCGTGGTCCCCCGGGTGCTGCGCGACGTGGCCGCGGGCGGCACCGGGGCCGAGGTCCTGGGCCGGCGGGCCGCGCTGCCGATGGCGGTCGCGCCGGTCGCCTACCAGCGGCTGTTCCATCCGGAGGGCGAGCTCGCGGCGGCCCGCGCGGCCCGGGACGCCGGCGTGCCGTACGTGATCTGCACCCTGAGCAGCGTCCCGCTGGAGGAGGTCGCGGCGGTCGGCGGCCGGCCGTGGTTCCAGCTCTACTGGCTGCGCGACGAGAGACGCTGCCTGGAGCTCGTACGCCGCGCGGAGGACGCCGGGTGCGAGGCCGTCGTGTTCACCGTGGACGTGCCCTGGATGGGACGGCGGCTGCGGGACATGCGCAACGGCTTCGCGCTGCCGGAGCAGGTCACGGCGGCCAACTTCGCCGCCGGAGGGGCCGCGCACCGCCGGGCCCGAGGGGTCTCGGCCGTGGCGGACCACACCGCGCGCGAGTTCGCCCCGGCCACCTGGGAGTCCGTGGCGGCGGTCCGCGCGCGTACGGACCTGCCGGTGGTGCTCAAAGGCGTGCTCGCCGTCGAGGACGCCCGCCGGGCCGCCGAGGCGGGCGCAGACGGGATCGTGTTGTCCAACCACGGAGGCCGTCAGTTGGACGGAGCCGTGCCCGGGATCGAGATGCTGGGCGAGATCGCCGCCGCGGTCCCCGACGGTTGCGAGGTAATGGTGGACGGCGGGATCCGCAGCGGTGGGGACATCCTCAAGGCGGTCGCCCTGGGCGCGTCGGCCGTGCTGGTCGGGCGGCCCCTGATGTGGGGGCTGGCCGCGGCGGGCCAGGACGGCGCCCGGCAGGTCCTCGACCTGCTCGCCGCCGAACTCCGGGACGCGCTGGGCCTGGCGGGCTGCGACTCGCCGGCCGCGGCCCGCCTGCTGAGCACCAGGAGGCACGAGGGCGTCCGGTGCGGCTGACGCCCCGTACGCGATCCACGGCGGGCTCCCGATGACCCTGCGCGGCAGGCCCGGCCATCGGGTGTGCCTGTGGCGGATCTTTCCCCCCGAAGGAGGACGATGTCTGTCTCGCTCGCCGCGCCGATCGCGCCGATCGCCGCCCACAACCTGCTGATCTTCCTGCTCCAGGTCGGCCTGCTCCTCCTGCTCGCCGTCGCCCTCGGCCGGCTGGCCGGCCGGTTCGGCATGCCCGCGGTCGTCGGCGAGTTGTTCGTCGGGGCGGTGCTCGGCCCGTCGTTCCTGGCCTGGGCCGCGCCGGGACTGCACGGATGGCTGTTCCCGGCCGTTCCCGAGCAGTACCACCTGCTCGACGCCGTCGGCCAGATCGGCGTGCTGCTGCTGGTCGGCCTCACCGGCATGCACATGGACATGGGGCTGGTCCGGCGGCGCGGCGTCACCGCCGCCGGGGTCAGCGCCGGCGGCCTGGTCATCCCGCCCGGCCTGGGGATCGGCGCGGGGTACGTCCTGCCGAAGGCGCTGGTTCCGGACGGCACCGACATCACCGTGTTCGCGCTGTTCCTCGGCGTGGCGATGTGCGTCAGCGCCATCCCGGTCATCGCCAAGACCCTCATCGACATGAAACTGCTGCACCGCAACGTCGGGCAGCTCACGCTCACCGCAGGCATGCTCGACGACGCGTTCGGCTGGTTCATGTTGTCGATCGTCAGCGCGATGGCGGTCGACGCGGTGTCCACCGGCACCGTGCTCACCTCGCTCGCCTACCTGGTCGCCATCGTCGCCTTCGCGCTCACCCTCGGCCGTCCGCTGGTCCGGGGCGCGCTGCGGATCGCCGGCAGGTCCGACGACCCCGGGCTCACCGTCGCCGCCGTCGCCGTCCTGATCCTGCTCGCCGGGGCCGGCACGCACGCCCTCGGCCTGGAGGCGGTCTTCGGGGCGTTCCTCTGCGGCATCCTGATCGGCACCGCGGGCAACGTGGACCCGGCCAGGATCGCCCCCCTGCGCACCGTCGTCCTGTCGGGTTTCGCGCCGATCTTCTTCGCCACGGCCGGGCTGCGGATGGACCTGACCGCGCTGGCCCGTCCCGAGGTGCTGCTCGCCGGGCTCGCGGTGCTCGCCCTCGCCGTCGTCGGCAAGTTCGCCGGAGCGTACGCCGGCGCGCGGCTGAGCGGCCTGAACAGGTGGGAAGGGCTGGCGCTCGGCGCCGGGCTGAACGCGCGGGGAGTCATCGAGGTCGTCGTGGCCATGGTCGGCCTGCGGCTGGGCATTCTCAGCGTGGAGGTCTACACGATCGTGATCCTCGTCGCGATCGTCACCTCGCTGATGGCCCCGCCGATCCTGCGGTTCGCGATGTCGCGCGTGGAGCAGACCGCCGAGGAGCAGGTACGCGAGTCCCAGCACCAGGCGTGGACCACGCACCCGGCGGCCACGGGCCGCAACGAGCAGATCCGCTGAACGCACCCGGCAGCCAAGGGCATTGGACGATCTGGACCGCCGAGATCGGCCGAAGCTACCTTCACGATGTTCGCCATGACCCGCGAAAGGTGAGACCGATGGCCGCGTCACAGGTCAAGCAGGTACTCCGTAGCAAGCTCAGGACATGGGGGTGGATGTATCGATGACGATCAGCATCGCACCGGACGAGGAACTGGCCGCCGTCACCGGACCGGCCGAGATCACCAGGTTCGCCGGCGTGGGGACCGCCGTGTCGGCCACGTCGTACTCGCAGCCCGAACTGCTCGACATCCTCGACGTCGAGGACCCCAGGATCCGATCGATCTTCCTGAACAGCGCGATCGATCGGCGTTTCCTCACGCTTCCGCCCGAGGACCCCGGCGGGGGGCGCGTGGCGGAACCGCAGGGCGACCTCCTGGACAAACACAAGAAGATCGCCGTCGACATGGGCTGCCGGGCGCTGGAGTCGTGCCTGAAGTCGGCGGGCGCGACCCTGTCCGACCTGCGTCACCTGTGCTGCGTCACCTCGACCGGCTTCCTGACCCCCGGGCTGAGCGCGCTGATCATCCGTGAGCTGGGCATCGACCCCCACTGCAGCCGTTCGGACATCGTGGGCATGGGCTGCAACGCCGGCCTGAACGCCCTCAATCTGGTCGCGGGCTGGTCCGCCGCGCATCCGGGCGAGCTCGGCGTCGTCCTGTGCGCCGAGGCGTGCTCGGCCGCCTACGCCCTGGACGGCACCATGCGCACCGCCGTGGTCAACAGCCTGTTCGGCGACGGCGCCGCCGCCCTCGCCGTCGTCTCCGGCGACGGGGACGTGCCCGGCCCGCGGGTCCTGAAGTTCGCGAGCTACGTCATCACCGACGCGATCGAGGCGATGCGCTACGACTGGGACCGCGACCAGGAACGGTTCAGCTTCTTCCTCGACCCGCAGATCCCGTACGTGGTCGGCGCGCACGCCGAGATCGTCGTCGACAGGCTGCTGTCCGGCACCGGGCTGCGCCGCAGCGACATCGGCCACTGGCTGGTGCACTCCGGCGGCAAGAAGGTGATCGACGCCGTCGTCGTCAACCTCGGCCTGAGCCGGCACGACGTACGCCACACCACGGGTGTGCTGCGCGACTACGGGAACCTGTCCAGCGGTTCCTTCCTCTTCTCCTACGAGCGACTCGCCGAGGAGGGCGTGGCCCGGTCCGGGGACCACGGCGTGCTCATGACCATGGGGCCCGGCTCCACGATCGAAATGGCGCTGATCAGATGGTGAGGAACGCGGAGATGAACGGCGAGCTGAACGGCGGACTGACACTGCGTCTCGAGGGCATCCGGCCGCTGCCGGTCGAGGAGCTGAACGACCTGTGCGACCGCGCCGAGGATCGCCGGGAATCCGGGCCGGTCACCGTCCGGGTCACGGGTGTGCCGGCCGACGGCTGGTCGAAGGACCTGACGGTCGGCCTGGTCTCCAAATGGGAACGCGCGGTACGCCGGTTCGAACGGCTCGGCCGGCTCACGGTCGCGGCGGGTTCGGGCGACTGCGCCGGGCCGGCGCTGGACGTCCTCCTCGCCGCCGACGTCCGGATCGTCGCCCCGGGCACCCGGTTGCTGCTGTCCCTGGTCGGCGGGGGCACCTGGCCGGGGATGACCGTCTACCGGCTCACCCGGCAGGCCGGCACGGCCGGCATCCGGCGGGCCGTGCTGCTCGGAGCCCCGATCGAGGCCCACCGCGCGCTCGCGCTCAACCTGGTCGACGAGGTGTCGGAGGACCCGGCGGCGACGCTGGCCGGGCTGGCCGAGGCGGCCGGCGCCCTGGACGGGACGGAGATGGCGATCCGCCGCCAGCTCATGTTCGAGGCCGGGTCGACCACCTTCGAGGACGCGCTCGGCGCCCACCTCGCCGCGGCGGACCGGGCCCTGCGCTGGGAGGCGGTGTCGTGACGACGCACTCCGCGACCCTTCCCGCGACCCCGCCGCAGGGGCCGCCGTCCGACCGCCGGGTCCTGGCGGAGGCGGCCCGGCGCGCCGACGACCTGCTCGCCGGGCTGCCGGCCCCGCCCGCCCGGGACGCCGCGCAGCACGAGGCCGCGTCCACGGCGCTGGACGGGATCAGGGCGCTGCGCACGCACTACATGGAGGCGCACGCCGAGGAGATCTACGACGAGCTCACCGCCGGCCGGACCCGGTACCTGCGCATCGACGAACTCGTCTGGGCCGCCGCCACCGCCTGTCCCGGGCTGGTGCCCACGGATGAGCAGATGGCGGACGAGCGTTCGCGTAAGCAGGCGGACAAGGAAGGGCGCGAGATCGATCAGGGCATCTTCCTGCGCGGGATCCTGCGTGCCCCGAAGGCCGGTCCGCACCTGCTCGACGCCATGCTCCGGCCCACCCCCAGGGCCCTTCGGCTGCTGCCGGAGTTCGCCGCGTCCGGGGTCGTGCGCATGGAGGCGGTCCGGCTGGAACGCCGGGACGGGGTCGCCTACCTGACCCTGTGCCGGGACGACTGCCTGAACGCCGAGGACGCCCAGCAGGTCGAGGACATGGAGACCGCGGTCGATCTGGCGCTGCTCGACCCGTCCGTACGGATGGGGCTGGTACGCGGCGGGGAGATGAGCCATCCCCGGTACCGGGGGCGCCGGGTGTTCTGCGCGGGCGTCAACCTCAAGAAGCTGAGCTCGGGCGACATCCCCCTCGTCGATTTCCTGTTGCGGCGGGAGCTGGGTTACCTCAACAAGATCGTTCGCGGGGTGTTCACGGACGGCTCGTGGCGTTCGCGGCTGATCGACAAACCCTGGATGGCGGCCGTCGACTCCTTCGCCATCGGCGGCGGGGCCCAGCTCCTCCTGGTCTTCGACCACGTGCTGGCGGCGTCCGACTCCTACATCAGCCTGCCCGCGGCGAAGGAGGGCATCATCCCCGGGGCGGCGAACTACCGGCTCACCCGCTTCACCGGGCCCCGCGTGGCCCGGCAGGTGATCCTCGGCGGCCGTCAGCTCCGGGCGGACGAGCCGGACGCCCGGACGCTCGTCGACGAGGTCGTCCCGCCGGAGGGGATGGACGCGGCGATCGAGGCCGTGCTGGCCCGCCTCGACGGGGACGCGGTACTGGCCAACCGGCGCATGGTGAACCTGGCCGAGGAGCCGCCCGAGGGGTTCGGCCGGTACATGGCCGAGTTCGCGTTGCAGCAGGCGCTGCGCATCTACGGCGCGGACGTGATCGGCAAGGTCGGCCGGTTCGGGGCGGGGCCGGCGTGACCGAGGCCCGCGTCCGGTACGAGAAGAAGCACCACGTCGCCCACGTGACGATGAACCGGCCCGGCGTGCTGAACGCGATGGACCGGCGCATGCACGAGGAGCTCGCCGAGGTCTGGGACGACGTCGAGGCCGACGACGACGTCAGGGCCGTGGTGCTGACCGGCGCGGGGACCCGCGCGTTCTCCGTCGGCCAGGACCTCAAGGAACGCGCGCGGCTGGACGAGGCGGGCGCGGGGGCCTCGACGTTCGGCAGCCGGGGCCAGCCGGGCCATCCGCGGCTGACCGACCGGTTCACGCTGTCCAAGCCGGTGGTCGCCCGGGTGCACGGTTACGCGCTGGGCGGCGGGTTCGAGCTGATGCTGGCCTGCGACATCGCCATCGCCTCCGAGGAGGCGGTGTTCGGCCTGCCGGAGGTCCGGCTCGGGCTGATCCCGGGGGCGGGCGGCGTGTTCCGGCTGCCGCGGCAACTGCCGCTGAAGGTGGCGATGGGTCACCTGCTGACCGGCCGCCGGATGGACGCGGCGACGGCCCTCCGCCACGGGCTGGTGAACGAGGTCGTGCCGGTGGACGAGCTGGACCGGTGCGTCGCGGGCTGGACCGACGGTCTCGTGCGTGCCGCGCCGCTCTCGGTCCGCGCCGTCAAGGAGGCCGCGCTGCGCTCGCTCGACCTCCCGCTGGAGGAGGCGTTCAGCACGTCGTACGGGTGGGAGGAACGTCGCCGGCGGAGCGCGGACGCGACCGAGGGCGTACGGGCCTTCACCGAGAAACGGGATCCCGTCTGGACGGGCCGCTAGCGGCCGGCGACGACTTTTCCGGGGAAAGCGCTTTTCCCAGCTAATTGAGCAACCCTCATGAAATGCCGCGCAAGCGGCTGGTGCGAACAGCCTTCGGCGGGTTGCGGTCATTGCCGGCCCGCTTTTGGTCATGGCCGGAATCAAGATCATCGTCGAGAGGGGATCCCGCCCGCGAACCTCCGGCGGGCCTCCGGGCCGAGCAGGGGAGACGCGCGTCGGCGACCTGGTCAGGGATGCTCTCGGGGGCTCTCGCCGCCGGGATCCCGGGGGCTCCTGACAGGCGGTGGCCACCGAAAGTAGGGGGGGGTTTGTCCAGAATAGGGGGTGGTTGAGGGATGTTACCCCCAATTAATATCCCCTAGAACGGCCTAAAAACCGAACATCGGAGTGGTTGGAATGCTAACGGGAAGCGTTCTGCAATTCGATGCGGTGCACGGCTACGGGTTCGTCGCGCCGGACGGCGGCGGGGGAGACGTATTCCTGCACACATCGGTGTTCGACGGGGACAGGGACAGGCAGGCGTACACGGTCCGTCTGCACGGGGTGCAAAAACAAACGATGACCATGAATTCCACGCCGCGCAGAGAGCCGGCGAAGCGCGGACGGACGGCATCCTCGCGCGCTCGGAATCGTCGGGCGAGCTGACGGAGCTCCTGCTGGAGGAGGCTCCGGGCCTGACCGGGGACCAGCCGCCGCGGGCGCGGCGGGAAATGGTCGAATTTGCCAAGAAGCACGGCTGGGTTGACATCTGAACGCCCGGCTTTCCCAGGTGATGGGAAATCCAACGGAGGCTAGGTGGATCCGACGAGAGTTGACATAGTCGCTCTCCCGGTCGTCGAAATCGAGCTGTCCCGGCTGTCTTCCGTGTGCTCGCCCCGCACTTCGGGCGAGGATCCGGAACACGTCGAGAGACTGTTGTCGGCACAAGGGGAGCTGCCCCCCATTCTCGTTCACCGACCGACCATGCGGGTGATCGACGGCCTGCACCGGTTGACGGTGGCACGAGTCAGGGGCGACACGAAAATCGCGGTGAGGTTCGTCGACGGCACCGAGTCGGACGCGTTCGTCCTGGCCGTCGAGGCGAACGTACGGCACGGTCTGCCGCTCTCGCTCGCCGATCGCAAGCGCGCGGCGGTCCAGATCATCGGGACGCATCCGCAGTGGTCCGATCGGAGAGTGGCCTCGGCGACCGGCATCTCCGCAGGCACGGTGGCCGACCTGCGCAGACGTGCGGGAGAAGGGGGAGGCGAGGCCAGGATCGGGCGGGACGGGCGCATCCGTCCGGTCGACGGTTCGGAGGGGAGGCGGCTGGCGGCCGAGCTCATCCGCGGCGACCCGGGGTTGTCGCTCCGGCAGGTCGCCAGGCAGGCGGGCATCTCCCCGGAGACGGTCCGGGACGTACGGGGACGGCTGGAACGCGGCGAGAGCCTGATCCCGGACGGAAGCAGGAAGACACCGGCCAAGCCGCAACCGCTGCGCTGGGCGGAGCCCGACTTCGGCGGCGCCGTGGACCGGAACCGGCTCGCCGTGCTGGAACGGCTCAAGGCCGATCCCGCGCTGCGGCTGACCGAGACCGGCCGGATCCTGTTGCGGATGCTCTCCATGCACTCCATCGACAGACGGGAGTGGGCACGGATCCTGCACGGTGTCCCGCCGCATTGGGGCAGCGTGGTCGCCGGGTTCGCCAGGGACCACGCCCAGGTCTGGGCGGAATTCGCCGATCGCCTGGAGAAGCGGACGACCGATCTGGCGGCGGGATGATCGCGTAGCGCATGATGGACGAACGGAGACCGTAACAAAATCGGGCACACCGACCATCGCCACGTCAGGGGAACTCTCGGGGGAAAGGTAAAGGGTGCTGCACGGGCGAGATCGTGAACTGGAGATTTTAACCGAAATGCTCCATTCCACCGCGGCCGGCCGCGGTGGAATGGCCGTCATCACGGGCCCTGTGGCCGGCGGGAAGACCGCCGTCCTGGACGAACTGGGCGCGAGGTCCGCCGCGGCGGGGGTCCGGCTCGTCCGCGCCGGATGCACACCGGCGGAGCGCACGCTGGACTGGGGGGTCGCCGACCAGATCCTCGGCCGGGGGGCCGCGGAACGGCTGACCGCCCACGGAGGGAGCGACGCGGTCGAGGAGGTCTGCGCCTCCCTGCTCGGCATGACCGTGGAACACCCGATCCTCCTGACCATCGACAACGTGGACCTCGCCGACGACTCGTCCCTGCGGGCCATCCTGGCCGTCGCGCCGCGGCTGGCCACCGCCGGGATGATGATCGCCGTCACCGTCTGCCCGGACCGGCTGCCGGTCCGGCACGCCCACGTCGCCGAGACCGTGCTGCGCGTGCCGGGCATCCGGCTGGTCGAGCTGCCGCTCCTGTCCCGGTCGGCGGTACGGCGGCTCGCCGTCGAACATCTGGGCGCCGAGGTGGCCGGACAGGTCGCCGACGACCTTCACCGCTTCAGCGGCGGCAGCCCGCTGCTGGTACGGGCGCTCATCGACGACCAGGAGGCCGGCGCACTCGGACTCGTGGCCGGCGACTGCTTCGTGAGCGCGGTGACCGGCTGCGTCCACGGTTGCGAGCCGGAGGCCATCCGGGTCGCGGAGGCGGTGGCCGTGCTGGACGAGCACGCCACGCCGGACGCGGTGGGCGAGCTCGCGGGAGTCGGCCCGGCCGCCGCCGACCGCTCGATGGGGACGCTGGAGCGCGCCGGGCTGCTGACCGGAGGGCGTTTCCGGCACGAGACGGGCCGCCTGTCGGTGCTCGGGCGCATGGCCTCCTACGGCCGGGAGGAACTGCTCCTGCGCACCGCGAAGATCCTGCACCGGCAGGGGAGCCCGCCGTCGACCGTGGCCGCGTACCTGCTGGAGGCGGGCTGGTCGGGTGAGGAGTGGGCCTTCGGCGTGCTCGTCGAGGCCGGACGCCAGGCGTTGCGCGAGGGCAGCCCCGTCGCGGCGTGGAGATACCTGCGGCTCGCCCTGGAGTTCGGCCGGGGGCAACCCGGCTGGCTGGACATGAAGGTGATGCTGGCCGCGGCGGAGTGGCGCGTCAATCCGGCGGCGGCGGCGTACCATCTGCCCGACCTGCTCGACGCCGCGCGCTCGGGCGCGTTACGCGGACCGGCCGCGGTCGAGGTGTTCCGGCAGCTTCTCTGGCACGGCCGCGTCGCCGACGCCGGGGAGCTGATCGGCCGGCTGCGCTCGAACGCCGACGAGGACATCGACACCCAGCTGATCCGGATGTGCCACATCCACCCGGCACTGCTCGACCGGCTGCCCCCGTTCACCGGCCGTACGAAGGAGCAGGCGGTCGAGGACGCGCGGCGCACCCTGCGGCTGTCGGAGCCGACCGACGAGGCGATGGACGGCATCGTGTCGGCGCTGATGGTCCTGCTGCTCGCCGGGGTGCTGGACATGGCCGCCTCCTCCTGCGACTCCCTCCTCAAGGAGCCCAGGGTGACGAACGCCCCGACCTGGAAGGCGATCATCACCGCCATCGGGGCGGAGACGGCACGCCGACGGGGAGACCTGGTGCTGGCCGCCACGCAGGCCCAGGAGGCGCTGACCACGCTGGAACCGCGCGGGTGGGGCATCGCGATCGGTGTGCCGCTCGGCACGCTGCTGCACGCCCAGATCGCGATGGGCCGCCTCGACGAGGCGAAGGCGACGCTGGGGGTGCCGGTGCCCCGCGAGATGGCGGGGACCGTCTTCGGCATCGGCTACGAGATGGCCAGGGCGTATTACCTGCTCGTCACGGAGAAGCCGCGCGCCGCCTTCGCCGGATTCCAGGCCTGCGGGCAGGCGGTCCAGCGATGGGGGGCCGCTCTGTCCCACATGTTCACCTGGCGCCTCGGCGCGGCCTGCGCGCCGCGGCGGCTGGGGTGGCACCGCAGGGCGGCCGAACTGGTGACCGCCCAGCTCGTCGACAACCCGCTCGGCGACCTGCGGACGACCGGGAGCGCCCTGCGCCTGCTCGCCCGGGTGAGCGAGCCGGGCCGGCGCCAGCGGTTGCTGGCGCGCTCCCTGGCCGCGCTCGAAGCCGCCCAGGACCGCTACGAGCTGGCCCGGACCCTCGCCGCCCTCGCCGGTCACCACCGGCTGTACGGCGGCAAGGACGAGGCCCGCTCCTACCGCGTCCGCGCGCAGACGCTGGCCCGAGAATGCCACGCCGAGCCGCTGCTCAGGATGTTGTCCGCGGAGCACGACCACGGCGAGGAGGTGGCCCCGCTGACCGGCGCGGAACGGCGCGTGGCCGTGCTCGCCGCGCGCGGGCAGACCAACCGGGAGATCGCCGAGGCGCTCTACATCACGCGCAGCACGGTCGAGCAACATCTCACCCGGATTTACCGCAAGCTCAACGTGCAGGCCCGCGGAGACCTGGGCGACCTGTTCGCCATCGACGGCGTGAAGAAGGCGGAGACCAGGGCCGACCGCGAGCCACGTGAGGCCGTGGAGTTGTGAGGCGGGTCCGGGCCGTCGCGGGCGCCGTCCAGGTGGACGCCGACGAGCGGGCGGCGATCGTCGAGGCGACGATGGAGCTGGTCGCCGAGACGATGGACCGCAACGGGCTGACGACGGACGACGTGATCAGCGTGATCTTCACGGCGACGCCCGACCTCACCGCCGAGTTCCCCGCCGTGGCGGCGCGCAAGCTCGGCTTCCACGACGTGCCGCTGCTCTGCGCGACCGAGATCGCCGTGCCGGGGGCGCTGCCCCGGGTGGTCCGGCTGCTGGCCCACGTCGAGACCGGACGCCCGCGTTCCGCGATCCGGCACGTCTACCTGCGCGGCGCGGCGGCGTTGCGGCCGGACGTCGTTCCATGAGCACGGATCAGGCGAGGGTCAGGAAGAGCTTCTCCAGCTCCTCCTGTGTCATCGGCGGGCCGTCCGGGCCGCCTGTGAGGCACTGACGCATCCCGCTCGCCACGATCGTGAACCCGGCCCGGTCCAGGGCCCGGGAGACGGCGGCGAGCTGGGTCACGACGTCCTTGCAGTCGCGGCCCGACTCCACCATCGCGATCACGGCGGCGAGCTGCCCCTGGGCCCGTCGCAGGCGGTTCAGGACAGGTCGCGTCGAGTCGTCGTCTATCCGCATGGCGAGCCCGGTGTCGTCGTCGGCGCGTGCGCGCGGGCCGACCTCGCGGCCCGCCACCGGGCGGCGACCGCCGCGGCCAGTACGGCCCCCACCCCCGCCCACGTGACCGGATGCGTCCAGACGGCGGCGTCGAGCTGCTGGACGAGCACGAAGACGCCCATGACGACGACGAACCAGCCGAACGCCGTGCGCAGCGCGTCCTGCGGGATGCGGCCCGCGAGCCGGCCGCCGGCCAGGCTGCCGACCACCGCGGCGGCCGTCACGGTCACGGCGAGAGGCCAGTCGATCGCCACGCCCGCCAGGTGCCCGGCGAGCCCGGCGAAGGACTTCATCGCGATGACGAGCAGCGAGGTGCCGACCGCGACGCCCATCGGCAGCCCGCCGAGCAGGGCCAGGGCCGGGACGACGAGGAAACCGCCGCCCGAGCCGACCAGCCCGGTCACCGCGCCGACGACCAGGCCCTCCACCGCGATGTGCTTCAGGGGCAGGTCGGCGGGCCGTGCCCGCTCGCGGGCGCGCCGGGGCCCGCGGAGCATCGCGACCGCCGTGGCCAGCATCATCAGGGCGAAGGCGATGAGCAGGACCGTGCCAGGGACGTACTCGGCCAGCCGGCCGCCGCCGTACGCCCCGGCCATGCTGAACGCGCCGAACAGCAGCCCGGTGCGCCAGCGGATCCGCCGGGCCCGCGCGTGCGGGACCAGCGCGGCCAGGCTGGTGACGCCGACCACGAACAGCGAGGTGGCGATGGCCTCCTTGGTGCCCTGCCCGGCCAGGTAGACCAGGATCGGCACCGTCAGGATCGAGCCGCCGCCGCCGAGCACGCCCAGGCTGACGCCGACGAGCAGGGACGCCGCGACGACCAGAGCGGTCACGAGGTGCTCCGCAGCTCCGCGATCACCGTGCGGATGTCGGGACGCGGCCCGCGGTTGTACGGCAGCCTCGACAGCAGGACGCCCATGGCACAGGAGTTGCTGACGGCCGCGTACGTCAGGCCGGCGCCGATCGCGGTGCCGATCAGGTGCGCGCCGGGCACGAACACCCCGACGAGGCCGGTGACCAGGACGATCGAGCCCGCCACGAGCCGGACCTGGCGTTCCATGTCCCACCGCTCGGGCCCCCGCTCGACCGGCGCGCCGGCGGCCTCCCAGGCGACGACGCCGCCCTCCAGGACACGCAGGTTCGGCAGGCCGGCCTCGGCGAGGGCCTGCTCGGCCTGGGCGCCGCGGGCCCCGGAACGGCAGACGAGCACGACGTCCTCGTCGAGGTGGGCCGTCAGCTCGGCCCGGTGCTCGCGCAGGGTCGCCAGCGGCACGTTGTACGAGCCCGGGATGTGCACCGTACGGAACTCGGCGGGCGTGCGCACGTCGAGCAGGCGCGGCGCCCGCCCCTCCTGGACGAGCCGATGCAGTACGGCGGGGGAGAGGGACAGGGAGGGAGTGGTGCTCATGCGAGATTCCATTTCGATGGTAGAAAAATACCCAGGGGGGTATCGTGCGGAGCCCCTGCGGGCAGGGCGGGGGCGGGAGTGGGGAGTCGGTCAGGCGGCGGCCGGGGCCGCCGACAGGGCCCAGGCGGCGTAACCGCCGAGGACGTCGGAGACGTCCCGGAAGCCGCGGTGGCGCAGCAGGCTCGCCGCGATGGAGGACCGGTGGCCGCCCGCGCAGTGCAGGACCAGCGGCCGGTCGGCGGGCAGCTCGCCGCTGCGCGCGGGCAGCTCGCTCAGGGGGATGTGCACGGCCGAGCCGATGAACCCGTTCGCCTCGCGCTCGCCGTCGGTGCGGACGTCCACGACGACGGGCGGGGTGTCACCGGCGAGGGCGGCGCGCAGTTGCGCGGCGGTCAGGCGGCTGGCCGGGGCGACCTCGTCGGCGAGCCTCCGCAGCGCGTCCTCGGGGTTGCGCAGGTAGCCCGCGACGCGGTCGAAGCCGATCCGGGCGAGGCGGGTGACGACCTCCTCCTCCCGGTCCTGCGGCGCCAGGACGACCAGCTCGGCGGCCGGGTCGAGCACGGTGCCCGCCTGTTCGGCGAAGCGCCCGTCGGCGGGCACGTTCACCGCGCCGCGCAGGTGTCCGGCGGCGAAGTCCTGCGGGTCGCGGGCGTCCACCACGACCGTCCCGGCGGCCCGCAGCCCGGTGAACTCGGCGAGGGCCAGCGGGCGCGGGGCCGCCGAGGCGTCGTAGCGGGCCCGGTCCTTGCGGTTGAGCTCGGCGTCGTAGGCGAAGTAGCCGGGCGCGGCCGGCTGTCCGGCGGTGACGAGCGCGACGAACGTGTCCCGGTCCATCGGCGCGCAGGCGTAGTTGGTGGCCCGCTGCTCGCCGATGGTCGACTGCCGCTCGGTCGAGAGGTTCTTGCCGCAGGCGGAGCCGGCGCCGTGCGCGGGGAAGACCCGCACCTCGTCGGCCAGGCCCATGAGCTTGTTCTGCACGCTGTCGTACAACATCGCGCCCAGTTCCCCGGAGGTCACGCCGACGGAGGCGAGCAGGTCAGGGCGGCCGACGTCCCCGATGAACAGCGCGTCGCCGGTCAGCACCCCGTACGGGACCGGGTCCCCGGCCCGTTCGTAGACCAGGACGCTGATCGACTCCGGGGTGTGCCCGGGCGTCTCCATGATCTCCAGGGTGACGTCCCCGAGGGAGATCCGCTCACCGTCGGCGAGCTTGCGGATCGGGTACTCGGTCTCGGCGCGCCGGCCGTAGCCGATCCAGGCGCCGGTGTTGTCGGCCATCTCCAGGTGACCGGCGACGAAGTCGGCGTGGAAGTGGGTGTTGACGACGCCCACGACGGTGAAGCCGTGCGCGCGGGCGTCGGCCAGGTACTCGGAGACGTCCCGGCGGGGGTCGACGACCACCGCCCGGCCGGTCCGCTCGTCGGCGATCATGTACGACGCCTGCGAGAGACAGTCCAGGTAGTACTGGGTGAAGAACACAGCAGTCCCTTTCCTTCGTGCGGAAACGCGCCCCCAGGAGGGGCGAGAGGGGCCCGGATACGGACGGCGCGCCGTGGGCGGCCCCGGCTGCGATACCCCCTCGGGTATCTACGTACCCGACAGTAGGTTGTTCTGGAGGAACCTGTCAAATACCCCCCCAGGTATCCCGTGGGTCCCCATCAGAATACCTGGGGGGGTATGGTGACCTGGTCATACGTCCCCTCTCGCTCAGGACGCCGCCCCCACGACCTCGCTTCAGGCACGAAGGAACACCCGCCCGTGAAGACCACCCCCGCGTCCGCCCCGCCCGTACGCCTCGGGCTCCGGGAGAACCGGCTCCAGTTCTCCCTGCTGGTCGTCGTCAACGTCGCCGTCGGCGGCCTGGTCGGCCTGGAACGCACCACGGTCCCGCTCATCGGCACCGAGACCTTCGGCCTGACCAGCGACCTCGCCGTCTTCTCCTTCATCGTCGCCTTCGGCCTCACCAAGGCGCTCACCAACCTGGCCGCCGGAGCCCTGACCGCCCGGTTCCGCCGCAGGCAGCTCCTCGTCGCCGGCTGGCTGATCGGCGTCCCCGTCCCGTTCGCGCTGGCCTGGGCGCCCTCCTGGGGGTGGATCGTGGCGGCCAACGTGCTGCTCGGCCTCAACCAGGGCCTGACCTGGTCGATGACGGTCAACATGAAGATCGACCTCGTCGGGCCCGCCCGGCGCGGCCTGGCCACAGGCCTCAACGAGGCCGCCGGGTACACCGCCGTCGGCGCCACCGCCCTGCTCACCGGCTACCTCGCCACCGGTTACGGGTTGCGTCCCGTCCCCGAACTCGTCGGCGCCGTCTTCGTCGCGGCCGGTCTGGCCCTGGCTCTGGTGGTCCGCGACACCGCCGCCCACGTGGCCCTGGAGCTCGAACGGCACCCGCCGCCCGCCGGCGAGCGTGTGGGATTGGCGGCCGCGTTCGCCCGTACGTCCTGGCGCGACCGGTCGTTGCGCGGCGTCAGCCAGGCGGGGCTCGTCAACAACCTGAACGACGGCCTCACCTGGGGCGTCTTCCCCCTCCTGTTCACCGACCACGGCCTCGGCCTGGCCGCCGTCGGCCTGATCAAGGGCCTGTACCCGCTCCTGTGGGGCCTCGGCCAGATCCCGGCAGGCCACCTCGCCGACCGCCTCGGCCGCAAACCGCTCATCGTCACCGGCATGCTCGTCCAGGCCGCCGGGCTCGTCCTCGCCCTCGTCCTGCTGGACAGCCCCTTGCTCGCCGGGATCCTGTCCGCGGTCGCCCTCGGGCTCGGCACCGCCATGGTCTACCCCGCCCTCATCGCCGCCGTCTCCGACCACGCCCACCCCGCCTGGCGGGCCAACGCGCTGGGCGCCTACCGCTTCTGGCGCGACATCGGCTACGCCGCCGGGGCCCTCGTCGCCGGCGTCCTCGCCGACGCGCTCGGCCTCGACGCCACGGTCGTCGCCGCCGCCGTCCTCACCGCCGCCTCCGGCCTGCTCGCCGCCCGCTGGATCGCCTGACGCGGACGCCGGACCGGGCGCTCAGGCGACGGGCCGGGCGTAGAGGGAGAAGGACTTGTCGCGTACGGGCCCCCGGGTCAGGCCCATGCACAACAGAGGACCGGCACCGGGCGACACGAGCACGGCGAGCCCTTCGGGTTCGCGGGGCACGAGATCCCTGGCGGTGGCGTCCAGGAAGTGCTGCTCCACCTTCCCGCTGGGCAGGTGCAGGCGGTACAGGCGGATGTTCCCGCGCGAACTCCTGGGGTTGGCGGGCCCGTACGCGCTGCCGAGGAGCTGGTAGGCGTGGTCCCCGCGCAGGGCCATGCCCTGGAACGGCAGCCCGAGGCCGGCGCCCGGCTGCGGCAGGTCGGCGAGCGGGCGGAGGTCGCCGGCGGCCAGGCGGCCCGTGTCCAGGAGCCGGAGGCGGGGCGTGCCCGCGAGCTTGTAGCGCAGCAGCAACCGGCCGGTGCCGGGATCGACGGTGGGGGCGTTGCTGGTCGAGCCGGGCAGCGGCCGGTAGACGGTCAGGCCGCGGGTGCCGGAGGTCAGGACGGCGCCGTCGACGAAGGGGAACCGGCAGATGCCGCGGCCGTACCCCGAGGCCGGGCTGGCGTCCCACTCGGTCCACACCACGGTGTCGCCGCCCGCGGTCCGCTGCACGCCCAGGGCGCCGCCGTGGCCGAAGCCCAGCAGGTACATCGTGCCGTTGAGGACGCCGTCCAGGGTCAGCCGGTTCAGGCACAGGTCGCCGCGCCGGGCCCGTTGGGCGTGGGTGCGGGCGCTGCGTTCGGTGTCCAGGCGTACGCCGCCCTGCATGAGCTGCAGCGCGTACAGGTGCCCGTTCCGCTCGTCGAAGGCGAAGGACTGCAGAACGGTGCTGTGCAGGAGGCGTCCGCCCCGGAGCAGGACGCGTCCGGCGGTGTCCAGGCTCTGGGCGTCGGTCCCGGACGACACCGCCACGGCGGGGGGTGGCGAGAGGGGCATCGCGGCGGCGAGCGCGGCGGTCGCGCCGAGACGCAGCGCGTCGCGGCGGCTCAGCGGCGCCATGAGGTCTTCCCGGCGGTGACGGCCTTCGCGGGGACGGCGTCCGTACGCGCCCCGGGGAGGCGGGTGCCGCTGAGGACGTAATAGGCCGGGACGAACCCGGGCCCGTCGGCGAGGCGGTACCAGCGCGGATCGCCGTGGACGCGGCCGCCGCGCACCTCGCGGGCGAGGTCCACGAGGCTGCCGGGCGGGCATCGGCGGATGACGGCGAATCCGGCCCCGGGCCCGACCCGTACGGCCAGCGCGGCACGACCGGCCGTCACCCGCCCCTGCGCGTGCGTCCTGGCGGCGACCAGCAGGGAGACGGTTGGGACGGGGGCCGTTCGTCGGGCCAGGGCGGGCGGCGCGGCGGGAGGCGAGATCGTGACAAGGGCGGCGACCAGCACGATCGGGCGCAGAAATCTGGGATTCATCGAGACCTCCTGAAGAGGCGACAGATTGTTACTCCCCGACCACGCACTGGCTCAAACATCTGTACATATGTTCAGATGGGTCTGCCCGCGTGCGTCGAACCTTGTTCGTCCGGCGTGCGTACCTCGCCACGACAGGGCCCGGCGGGCGCCCCGCCCGTGCCCGCGACCCGCGCGCTGAGCCTGGAGGAGATCGCGACGACGATCGGCTGCCCGCCGGCCATCCAGGTGGACGCCGCCGAACTGCGGCAGGCCGCCTGTACGGCCGCCGCCGGCCGCTACGTCATCGTCACCTTCGTCACCGACAAGGGCGCAGCGCCTGCGCGGCAGCCTCGGCGGCCGGATCGAGGCCCCTCGGCACGGCATGGGCACGGCCATGTCCGGCGTGACCGTGCCGTCCGCCCGGCGCGCTCATTGACATTTGCCACATCAACGACACAATACACATATGAACAGCTCTTCAGGCGAGAATGTGTTGGCCGTCGACGGTTGTACCGTCAAGGTGGTCGCCGCCGACCGGGTCGCCGCCGTGCACGAGCGCATGCCCGCCGCCGAGGACCTGGCCGACACGGCCGACGTCTTCGGCCTGCTGTCCGACCAGAACCGGCTGAAGCTGCTGGTCGCCCTGCTGGACGGC